>DASYUS010000532.1:0-7518 GCA_036000945.1 Allostellaceae bacterium | reverse complement strand
CAACGCGATTATCGGCTTTTCGCAGGTCATCTCGGGCGAGATGCTGGGGCCGGTCGGCACCGCGAAATATGTCGGGTACGCCCGCGACATCCTGACCAGTGCCGAACACCTCTTGGGGCTGATCAACGACATCCTCGACGTGTCGAAGCTCGAGGCCGGCAAGCTCGATCTTGCCGAAGACGTGATCGACCCGGCCAAGACCGTCGCCGATCTGGCTCAGCTTGCCGAGGCGAAGGCGCGGGCCGGCAACATCCGCGTCGTCATCCGCCGCGAGGGGGACATCCCGCCGCTCCTCGCCGACGCCCGCAAGCTGAAGCAGATCGTCCTCAACCTCCTGGTCAACGCGATCAAATTCAGCCACCCGGGTGGCCGGGTCGAGATCGTGCTGCGCAATCAGGGCGGCGCCCTCGCCATCGTCGTCATCGATCACGGCATCGGCATGGACGCCGAGGAGGTCGAGCTGGCGATGACCCGCTTCGGCCAGGTCGCCAGCACCTGGACGCGCAAGCATGACGGAACCGGTCTCGGCCTGCCGCTGGCGATCGGGCTGACCGAGCTGCACGGCGGGACGCTGGCAATCCACAGCACCAAGGGCGTCGGGACGACGGTCACCGTGACCTTCCCGGTCGAGCGCTCGCAGCCGGCGCCAGACCCAGCCGGCGGCGGCGTCCGCGCGGTCGGGAACACCTGATTAGGTATCGGCTTGCCCGGGCCATCCGACAAATTCTTCGACTGGCTGGCGCAGCGGGGCGGGGAAGAGGAGGCTGCGCCGACAGCGGCAACGCCGCCGATCGCTCCGCCCGGCGGCGCTGCCCGGCGTGTTGTTGTCGCGGCGGTCGGGCTGGCGATCGCCGGCGCGGCGGCGCCGATCGCCGTCAGTGCGGTGGCGGGGACCAGCGGGTTCCTCGGACCGCCCCTTTTTACCAGCGCGCTCGTGGCGCTGCTGATCCTTGCCCCGGCCGGGGTTGCTCTGGCGGTGGCGCTATCAGGATTGCGCCGCATCGCCGCTGCCCTCGCGGCACCGGGCGACCGCGAAGCGGAACATGCCGTGCTGCGGGTGTTCGCCGGCACGCTCACCTTTGGTGCTGCTCTGGGGTTGGCGGCGGTGACGCCTGGCGAGGCCGGGGCGCCGGTTTATCTCACCGTTGCCGCGCTCGGGCTAGCCACTTCCTGGGCCCTCCTGCTGCACGTCATCCTCTGGCCGCTGGCACCGCCGATGCGGCGCGGCGCGGCGATGGCGCTCGACATTGTCTTGCTGTCGGCGTTTCTGCATTTCGGCGGCCGCACCGTCGCCGGCTGGGTCCCGCTTTACTTCGCGGCGATTTTCTACGCCGGGTTTCGCTATGGCCTCGGCGCGCTCGTGGGGAACACCGTCGCCGCCATCCTCGGCTTTGCCGCCGTTGTTGCGTCGACGGAGTTCTGGCGGCAGGAGCCCGGGCTGGCGGCGGGACTCCTGGTTGCGCTCGCCGCGCTGCCTGCCTTGGTCGCCGGCATGATCCACGCGCTCGCCGCGGCGCAGGTTGCAGCGGCGGCGGCGGAAGCCGACCGGCGCGGCGTGCTGCGGCTAATCGCCGACAATTTGCGGGCCGCGCTGGCGCCATTGGCGGCCGCTCCGGCGGCCGCCAGCGAGCTTCCCGATACGACCGAAGCTTCGGCACGTGCCGTGGCGGCGCGGATCGGCGATGTCGTCGAGTTCGCCGCACTTGAAGCCGACGGCTTCGCCGCGCCGGCCGAAGCGTTCGATCCGCGCGCGCTGATCAAGCACGTCCTCTCCCCGTTACGGGCAGATGCGGCTGAGCGCGGTGTCGCGCTGCGCTGGCGGGTCGACGCGCATCTGCCGCTGCGGCTGCGCGGCGACGCCGAGGCACTCGCGCGGATTGCCGAGAGCCTCGCCGCAGAGGCGGTCGCAGCCACGTCGGCCGGGACGGTGCGGGTTGCTCTCGATGCGACTGCCGGCGATGCCCGCCGCATCAAGCTGCATCTGCGCCTGGATGCTCCGGCATTGGTGGAAGATCTGCCGGCGGTGCGGCTCGCTGCGCGCTTGGCGGCGCGGATCGGCGGTCAGCTGGCGATCGACCGGCCGTTCGGTAGGCGCACGCGGCTGACGCTGACGCTGACCTTGGCGATAGAGGCAGACGCCCCTGACCCGCTCCCCGATTTCGGCGGAGGCCCGGCGCTGATTGCGACCGAGGACGGCGAGTTGGCCGCCGTGCTGATGGAAATGCTTGCCGCCTGGCGCGGCGATCCGCGCTGGGTCGCCGACGGCGATGCTGCTCTCGCCGAACTGGTGCAGCTCGACCCAGCCGACCGGGCGGTAGCGATCGTCGACGGCCGCGACAGATTGTTGTCGGCGCTGAGCTTTGCCCACCACGCTGCGCGACTCGGTCCCGACGCCCCGTTCGTCATATTGATCGCCGAGCCAGTGCAGATCGATAGCCTGAGCGGGTTCAACGAGGCCGGGTTCGACGGCTGCATCCCTGTGCCGGTGACCGAGCGCCTGCTCGCCGGCGTGCTCGACGCCCTGCCGCTCGGCCCGGATCGGGCGGCGACTCCGCATCTCGCCGGTCCGCCCCGCCCGCTGGCCGAGCGGCGGGGCCCGGCCGGCGACGCGGCGGAACACGCCGCCGGGCGGGTCACGCCGCTCGCCGCCCATCCCCGGTTCGCGCCGGAAACCGCCGAAGCGGTCGATGCGAGGGTGATCGAGGGGCTGCGCGCGCTCGGCGGCGGTCCTGGTTTCACCGGCTTTCTCGGCGATTTGATCGAGGGTTTCCGGGCCGAGGCGCGGCAACTCATGGAGCGCATCAGAGAGGCCGTCGCCGCCGGCGACGTCGCCGGCTTTGGGCGCTGCCTCGCCGCGCTGCGCCGCACCGCAGGGCCGCTCGGCGGGACGCAGCTATGCGAGCTTCTGGCATCGCTGCAATGCCTGACCGCAGGCGAGCTGCGCCAGCGCGGCGCGCTGCACGTCCAGCGTCTCGACGCCGAGATCGACCGGCTCGCCGCCGCCCTCCTCGATTTTCTCCCGGCGAGCGAGGCGCGCCGCCCGTGACGCTGCAGGCGTGGCGGCGTCGGTTCATTCGGTCTCCAGCATCTCGCGCAAGGCACTCCAGCGGGCGAGCTTCTCGGCGAAGCCGAGGCTGGCATAGGCTGGGCTGGTCGACGGCAGCGCAAGATAGGCGAGTTCCGGCCGCCGGGCGAAATGGCGATCATAGAGCCGTCGGGCTCCGCTGCCGTTGAACGCGACCGCGCAGATCCCGGGGTGGGCGGCGAGCAACGCGTCGATCGCGTTGGGGATCTCGCGGCGGATCGCCGCGTCTGCGCTGGCCCGGCGTTCGGCCGAGGCGCAGACATCCCACAAGGCAATCCGCCTGCTGGCAACAAAGCTCACCCGCTCAGCATAGCTCGCCGGCGCGGCGAGGCCGAACAGGGCGAAGGCGATCGGCCAGAACAGGTTGCGCGGGTGGGCGTAATACTCGACCCGGCGCAGTGACTCTTCGCCCGGCAGCGTCCCCAGCACGAGAACCAGCGAGCGCCGGTCGACGATCGGCGGGAAGCTGCGCTTTGCCGGGTCGGTGGGCGCGCTCAGTCGACGTAGCGCCCGAGCCGCACCGCCGTCTGGCCGCGGACGAGCCGTCGCGACGGCATGATCAGGACGCAATTGTCGTAGGGGGTGCGCACCTCGCGGCCGTCGTCGCGGCCGATCAGGCTGCCTTTTTCGGGCAGGACCTCGAGCCCACGGAAATCGCCGGCGAAATCGAAGCGGTCGCCGCTGATCGTTATCGCTTCGGTGACCTCGATGACGCGCTGGTGCGGCTGCGCGTCGAAGTCGGGGCCCCCGAGCGTGGCGACGTCCGCGCGCTCGACGCTGCCGACCGCGACGAGGAAGCGCAGCGTCACGTCGATCGCGACCTCGGCGGCGCGCCGTTCCCAATGCTGGCCGCACTCGATGAGGAGCGCGGTCTTCGGCGATGCGGGGTCGCCAAAGCCGCCATAATCGCGCATCCGCGGCCCGGCAGCGTGGCCCTTGTCGCACATGATCAATTCGGGGATGCCGACCCGCTGCGCCAGCTCGCGCGAGCGCGGCAGGAGCCCGGCCAGCATCAACGGCGCGGTGGCGTATTGCATCGAGTGGAGATCGAGCAGGAAGTCGGCGGCATCGACGACCGGCCGCAGCGCCCGGGCGCGGTCGAGCTCGACCGAGCGGCGCGCCCCGTCGAGCGTTGCCGGGTTCCACAGCCGGTTGAAATCCTCGTCGACATAGCGCGAGGCGATCGGGTAGCGCGGGTCGAATTCGCGATAGGCCGCGACATTGTCGAACGCCAGGGTCAGCGTACCGCGGCGCGGCCGCACCCCGGCGCGAAACAGCTTGTCGAGGACAATCGCGCCGCAGATCTCGTTGCCATGGGTCAGCGCCGTCACCAGCACGCTGGGGCCGGGCGCGGCCGCTTCATAGCGGGTGACGTAGTCGATGCCGGTATTGCCCGCCCGGTAGGGTTCGATGTCGGGCGGCGTCAGCTCCACCTTGTATGAAAGATCGGACACGGAAGACCTATCGGGAAACGCGTTCGGCCCATTCTGCACGCCTTCGCCGGCCCCGTCATCCGCTCTGCGCACGACCCGGTTGGTCCAAGCCGTGGGGCCGCTCGTCGCAGCGGCACTTCGCCCGTCTGGCGCTGGCGGCGGCGGCGGCCTAAACTGGACGGCGAGAAACCAAACAGGCCGGGAGAATGGTTGCGCGGGTTCGCACCGTGGCGTTTCACGGGGTCGAGGTCATCGACGTCGAGACCCAGGTGACGATCGCCTCGGGGCTGCCGGCGTTCACCGTCGTCGGCCTGCCCGACAAGGCCGTCGCCGAATCGCGCGAGCGGGTGCGCGCGGCCCTGGCGGCGCTCGGCCTCGCCCTGCCGGCGCGGCGCATCACCGTCAACCTCGCGCCGGCCGATGTGCTGAAAGAGGGTAGCCATTTCGACCTGCCGATCGCGCTCGGGCTGTTGGCGGAAATGGATGTGCTGCCGCAGGACGAGCTCGCCGGCTATACCGCGCTGGGCGAAGTGTCGCTCGACGGCTCGGTGACCCGCGTCGCTGGGGTGCTGCTCGCCGCGCTCGCCGCCGCCGCGCGCGACAGCGGCCTCATTTGCCCGGCAGATTGCGGCGGCGAGGCGGCCTGGGCGGGTGAGGTCGAAATCATCGCGGCGCCGAGCCTTCTTGCCATCGTCAACCACTTCAAGGGCACCCAGCTCTTGCCGCCGCCCGAGGCGAAGCTCGCACCGCTGCGCTCGGCCGGGCTCGATCTGCACGACGTGAAAGGCCAGGAGAGCGCCAAGCGGGCGCTCGAAATCGCCGCCTCCGGCGGGCACAATCTGTTGATGATCGGGCCGCCGGGCTCGGGGAAGTCGATGCTCGCGGCGCGCCTCCCCGGCATCCTGCCGCCGCTCGAACCGGCCGAGGCCCTGGAGCTCGGCATGATCCAATCGGTCGCCGGCGGGCTGCGCGGCGGCGGATTGTTGCGCGAGCGGCCGTTCCGCGACCCGCACCATTCGGCCTCGCTGCCGGCGCTGGTCGGCGGCGGGCTGCGCACCCGCCCCGGCGAGATCAGCCTGGCGCATCAGGGGGTGCTGTTCCTCGACGAATTGCCGGAGTTCAGCCGCGCCGCGCTCGAAGCCTTGCGCCAGCCGCTCGAAACCGGCCGGATCAGCGTCGCCCGCGCCAACAGCCACGTCACCTATCCAGCCCGTGTCCAGCTGGTCGCGGCGATGAACCCGTGCCGCTGCGGCTATCTCGCCGAGCCGGGCCGCGCCTGCGGGCGGGCGCCGCGCTGCGCCGAGGACTACCAGTCGCGCCTCTCCGGGCCGCTGCTCGACCGCATCGATCTGCACATCGACGTGCCGGCGGTGTCGCCGGCGGACCTCGCGCTGCCGCCGCCGGCCGAGACCAGCGCCGCCATCGCCGGCCGCGTCGCCGCGGCGCGGGCGCGGCAGAGCCGGCGCTATGCCGCGCTGCCGCCTGAGCTGCGCATCCGCACCAACGCCGAGGCGGACGGCGCGCTGCTCGACGAGATCGCAACCCCCGAGCCGGCCGGCCGGGCGCTGTTGACGCGGGCCGCCGAGCGGCTGCGCCTCTCGGCGCGCGGCTACCACCGGGTGCTGCGCGTCGCCCGCACGCTGGCCGACCTCGACGGCGCCGCCGGCGTCGCCCGCCAGCACATTGCCGAGGCGCTGTCCTACCGCCAGCCGCTCAACCTCGCCGAGCCCGGCGAGAGCCCCGCCCCGCGCCGGCTCGCCGCCGACCGCCGCGGCTGAATCTCGACGGAAGGGTAGGCATGGCCGAGATACGGGTGCGCAGCGAGATCGCCGGCTCGGTGTGGAAGATCGAGGTGGCGATCGGCGACGCCGTCGCCGAGGACGACGCGCTGCTGATCCTCGAATCGATGAAGATGGAGATCCCGCTCCTGGCGCCGCGGGCCGGCGTCGTCAGGGCGATCCTGGTGGCGGAGGGCGAGCCGATCGCCGAGGGCGACACCGCCGTGATCCTCGGCTGAGTGCCGCCTGAGGCGGCCCGTTCGCGTTTCCCTGCCGGCAGGGATTTTTTAGTTGCCGCCGGCCAAGCCATTGTCATGGCTCACTTTTCGCCGCGAACGCCGGGAATTTTTTGACGCGTCGGCAGGGAATGTCGGCGCCATGCAGGGAATTGCTGCAGGGAATTTAGATGCCATGTCGAAACAACAATTATGATATTATCAATGAAGGGTCAGATCAGCTCGCTGCACGATACTTTTGCACACCCATCCATAAGAGAATACCACCGCCGATCAACAAAATCGGAAAGGAATTGCTGTAATTAGGAATGTTCATAGTCACCATGGAGGCGATAACTAACGCAGCGCCGCCCACGGCCATTGTAATTCCTACCTGTTTCGGCATGTGCTCCTCCCCGTATGAGATGAGCACATGAGTACGCCCATCATATAAGTCAAGCTATTATAAAAATATCTTTGTTGCATCCGCTTCAGATGTTCGCAGCCAATTCAGCGATGATCTGGGCGATCGTCGTGCGACGCTCGGCAACCGCAGGTTACGGTGCAGGTTACGGGCAGGTTACCGTGACAGCACGACGTAGGATGGGCTGAGCGCAGCAAAGCCCATCACCCGGAGGCCCGACCAGGCCGATGACCGCCTATCGCCGCAACGTTGCCACCGGCGGTTGCTTTTTCTTTACGGTAAATCTTGCCGAACGCCGGCTGCGGCTGCTTACCGAGCACATCGCGTTGCTGCGCGCAGCGTTCCGCTCGACACGAGCACCACCCATTCACAACCGACGCCATTGTCGCGCTGCCAGACCACCTCCGCACGATCTGGACGCTACCCAAGGAAGACGGCGACTTCGCGGTCCGCTGAAACCTCCTCAAAGGGAGCATTACCCGCTTTCCTGCCTCGTGTTGAGCGCATCTCCGCCAGTCGCGCGCGAAAGCGCGAGCGCGGGATTTGGCAGCGCCGCTATTGGGAGCACACGATCGCGACGACG
>DASYUS010000531.1:0-2230 GCA_036000945.1 Allostellaceae bacterium | reverse complement strand
GCATCGCACGGTCGAGGAGATCTGGTACATCACCGGCGGCCGCGGGCGGATGTGGCGTAAATCGGGTGTTCGGGAGGACATCACCGAGATCGCCGCGGGGATTTCGATCAGTATCCCGGCCGGCACGCACTTCCAGTTCCGCTGTGACGGCAACCAGCCGCTGGACGCCGTCGCCGTCACGATGCCGCCCTGGCCCGGCGATGGTGAGGCCTATACCGTGGCCGGCATCTGGCCGCCGACCGCGTAGCACCGATTCAGTATGTCTCGCGCGGCAGGTCGAGGTGCGGGAACGGGCTGTGGACATGCGCCGGCACCACCGGCCGCGCCGCGCGGATGTAGGACCGGTCGAGCTCGCCATAGCTGGTGACGCCGAGCAGCGACAGGCAGATGCGGATCTCGTCTTCGAGGATCTCGAAGAGGCGCACCACCCCCGGCCCGCCGGCGGCGGCGAGCCCATAGACGTAGAGCCGGCCGACGACGACCGCATCGGCCCCGAGGGTAATCGCCTTGACGACATCGGTGCCGCGGGTGATCGAGCCGTCGACGAAGATTTTGGCCCGCCCGCCGGCCGCTTCGACGACCTCCGGCAAGACCTCGATCGAGCCGACGCCCTGGTCGAGCTGGCGCCCGCCATGGTTCGACACGTAGACGCAATCGACCCCGTGATCGACGGCGATCCGCGCATCCTCGGCCGTGGCGATGCCCTTGATGATGACGGGGATCGTGCTGAGCCGCTTGATGCGCTCGATGTCGCGCCAGTTGAACTGCGCCTGGTAGATGCGAGCGTCATCGACCCGCACGCGGCGGCGCTGGTGCCGCTTGGCGATGTCGCGCTCGCGCCGCGAATAGCTGTCGGTGTCGACGGTGAGGCAGAAAGCGGCATAGCCGTTGTCGATCGCGCGCCGCACGTGGTCGTCGACCCAAGCCGCATCGCCGCGCACGTAAAGCTGGAAAATCCGGAACCCGTCGGGCGCCGCTTCGGCGGTCTTGTCGAGCCCGGGTTGCGATACCGAGGAGAGGATCATGCCGTTGCCGAAATCGCGAGTCGCCGCCGCCACCGTCGCGCCGCCGCCGGGCTCGAATACCTCCAACGAGCCGACCGGCGCGCACAGCACCGGCAGGCGCAGCTTCCGGCCGAACACCTCGCGCGTACAATCGACGTTTGACACGTCGCGCAGCACCCGCGGCCGGAAGCCGATCGAATCGAGCGCCAGCCGGTTGCGCGCCAGCGTCGTCTCGCTCTCCGAGCCGCCGATCAGATAGTCCCAATGGTTGCGGTTGAGGTTGGTGCGCGCCGCCTTGACAAATTCGTGCAGGTTCTGAAAGCGCTCTCGCAGATCATCGTCGGACATCGGCGGCTTCGGCTCCTCATCGGCGAATTGCGGCGGCACCCTAACCGAGCCGCCGCGCGCCGGCAACCGACGCCAACCGGCAACGCGGCGCCGCCAGTTTGCGCTTTTGCAGCGCTGCCCCCAGTCGCTACGATAGTCCGACGACAACCCCGCGAAGAGGAGACGCGCGAGTGCCCCACCGCATTCTCACCCCGAACACCCATTCCGAGGAAACCCTCGAAATCGCCCATGATCTGCTGCCGCCCGGCTACGAGCTGGTGCAGGCACCGCATGGCCGCCCGGAATTCTGGGAGCTGTTGAAGGACACCGAGTTCTACATCGGCGCCGGCCAGTTCAAGCACGGCCCGGAATTCTATGCCCAGGCGCCGAAGCTGAAGCTCGTGCAGACCTTGAGCGCCGGCTACAACACCTACGACCTCGAAGCCGCGCGCGCCGCCGGCGTGCCGATCTGCAACAATGGCGGCGCCAACGCGACCGCGGTCGCCGAGCATGCGCTGATGCTGATGCTCGCCGTGTCGCGCCGGCTGACCTGGCTGCACGAGGGCGTCGTCTCCGGGCGTTGGCGCGGCAACGATTTCAACTCGGCCAAGCTCTCCGAGCTCGAGGACAAGACCCTCGGCATCGTCGGCCTCGGCAATATCGGCAAGAAGGTCGCGCGCCGCGCGGCCGGGTTCGACATGAAGATCCAGTACTACGACATCAAGCGCCTCACCGAGGATCAGGAAGACGCGCTCGGGGTGCGCTTCGTGCTCTACGACGAGCTGCTGAAGACTTCGGACGTGGTGACCCTGCACGTGCCGCTCGACGACACCACGCGCAAGATGATCGGCGCGCGCGAGCTCTCACTGATGAAGCGCGACGCGATCATCGTGAACACC
>DASYUS010000530.1:0-5219 GCA_036000945.1 Allostellaceae bacterium | reverse complement strand
AAAACACCCGATCCCATCCCGAACTCGGCCGTGAAAACCCTCCGCGCCAATGGTACTGCCGCTCAAGCGGCGGAAGAGTAGGTCGCCGCCAGTCCCGCCAGACCGCCCCATCAACAACACAACCCAAAATCAATGCCCTGTTCAGGCAAGGAATGGGCCGAGCGCCGCCAGCGTCTCGGCGGCGCAGCGTTCGAGGGCGGCAGCCGCCTGCGCCAGTTCGGGCGCGCCCTCGGCGGTCGCCTGCTCGACGGCCGCTGCGGCGGCGGAGAGCGAAGCCGCGCCGATCTGCCCTGCGCCGCTCTTCAATGAATGCGCCGCCCGGCGCGCCCGTTCGCGGCCCGCCGCATCGAAATCCTGCGCCGCCGCCTCGGCGATCGCGGCCCGGTAGGCCCCGGCCTCTCCGATAAACAGCGCGAGCACTGAACGCACGGCATCGGCGCCGATTTGTTCGACAAGATCGTCGATGACGGCGCGATCGACCAGTGGCGGCGGGGTCATGCGGGATGGAACCGCTTGCCCCGGCCGACCAGCTTGTGCTGCGGCAGATGGACCGCCTTCGCCGGGTCGGCGACCGCATAGCCGATAACCGATGCCTGCCGGTGGTGGCGCTTGAGGATCGTCAGCGTCGCTGCGACATCCGCCTCGGCGACGACCGCACAAAAGCCGATCCCCATATTGTAGACCTCGAACATCTCCGCCCGCTTGACCGCGCCGTGCTGCTCGATGAGGCCGAAAATTGGCGGCGGCGGCGGCAGCTCGTCGATGACGAAGCCGATTTCGGCGTCGACCCGCGGCAGGTTCAAGAGGCCGTCGCCGGTGATGTGAACAAGCGCCTTGACCGACGGGATGCGCTCGACGATGTCGAGGATCTCCGGCACGTAGATGTAAGTCGGGCGCAGCAGCTCCGCGCCGAGCGCGGACCCCAGTTCGGGGAAGACGTGGCCGACCGACACCCCGGCGTTCTCGAAAAAGGCGCGGCGGGCGAGGGTGAAGCCGTTGCTGTGGATGCCGTTGCTGGCGAGGCCGATGACCCGGTCGCCGGGTGTGATGTCGCGGCCGACGATGATATGGTCGAGCGGCACGGTGCCGATTGCGGCGCCGACGAGGTCGAAGCCGCGGACGATGTCGCGCAGCTGCGAGATCTCGCCGCCCGAGATCGAGATGCCGGCCTGCCGCGCGCCCTCGGCGAGGCCGATCGCGATACCGTCGAGCATCGCCGCATCGGCCCGCTCGACCGCGATGTAATCGACCATTGACAGCGGCCGCGCGCCGACGCACAGCAAATCGTTGACGTTCATCGCGACGCAATCGATGCCGATCGTGTCGTATTTCTGCATCAGCTGCGCGACGATCGCCTTCGACCCGACCCCGTCGGTACAGAGCGCCAGCCCGATCCCACCGACATCGATGACATTGGCGAAATAGCCGATGGGCAACTGGACCGCGCCGAGCCCGGCTTTCGGCCAGGTCGCGGTGATGCGGCTGATGATATGGCGCAAACCGGCGTCCGCCTCGGCGATATCGACGCCGGCGGCTTGGTAGCCCGTTGCTTCATGATCAGATGCACGCATGCGCGGCGGAATCTGTCACAACATACGAACCGCCGCGAGCCTGAAATAACCCTCTCGCAGGTAGTGCCTCAGTTTGAAATTGAAACTGAGGCACTACCCTCCCGCACTGCGGGAGAGGGGGACCGGTCGCGAGGCGACTGGTGGGTGAGGGGCGGTCACTCGCTCTACCCTCACCCGTCCGCGGGCTGTCGCCCGCGGCCACCCTCTCCCGCGGTGCGGGGAGAGGGGGCAAACCAGGAATCCTACTTCAGGACCTTCTGCATGAAATCGACGACCGGCTGGTGCGTCGTCTCGGTGTTGCGCTGGGCGTTGTCGAAATAGGCGATCTCGATGTCGCCGCCGGCCTTCCTATAGTTGCTGACGAAGCGCTCGGGCTCGTTGCCGGGGAAGCCGCCGTCGGGATCGTGGTAGTCATGCACCTCGTCGGGCCGCCCCTGCAGCCACAATGCCGGCGGCATCGCGACCTTTTCGCCGCGCTCGAGGATCAGCATCGGGTTGCCCTCGGCCATCTCGGCCTCGGTGTGCCAATAGGTGTCGTGCTTTTCCTTCATGCCGACGGTGAAGGCCGGCGGGTTGGCCTCCTGCGAGCGGCGGATCGCGTTGCGGTAGCGCGACAATGGGTTGATCACCGGCCACAGCATCGCGACGCCCTTGACGCTGGCGTCAACCCCGGCCGGACCAGGGATCGCCGCGTAGCGCGGGTCGTTGGGGCGCATTGCCACCAGCATCGCCAGATGGCCCCCGGAGGACGCGCCGCCGATCACGACCTGGTTCGGGTCGATCTTCAGCTCCTTGGCATGGCCCTTCGCCCAGCGGATGCCGTAATTGATGTCCTGGCACGAGGTCGGATAGCCGTCGGCGGCATGGCGGAAATTCAGCGTCACCATGACCGTGCCGTGGCTTGCCAGGTATTCGCCGAGCCCGGTGCGGTCGTTGAGGTCGCCGTTGTTCCAGGCGCCGCCGTGCAGGTCGATAAAGCACGGGAACGGCCCGGCGCCTTCGGGCTTGAACACCCGCGCCATGATCTCGCGTGAGCCGTGCTTGACGTAGCAGACATTCTCGGTGGTTACTTGCGGCATTGTTCCTAGTCCCTCCCTTGGTCGTCGTTCCGCGCAGCCGTGCGATGCAGGGCCGGCGCTCGCAGGATTGCGTGCCCCAGCCTACTCTGCTGAAGGCGGGGCCGACCATTGCGAAATTCGCGGAACGGCCGGACATTGCTTCGAATCTCGCGGAGCCGAAGCGCATGCGCACCGAACTGGTCTCGATCGCCACCGATACGCTGCCGCTCGACGGCGCCTTTCACTGGCCCGACGACCGGCCGTCCACCGGGGCGGTGCTGCTGTTTCACGGCAACACGATGAATTTCTACGTCGGCGCGCCGCGCTTCCTGCCGCCGGTGCTGACCCGGCTCGGCTTCGCCTGTCTCGCGTTCAACCGCCGCGGCCACGACATCCTGTCGATCCGCGACAGCCGCGCCGCGGAGGGCGCCGCCTTCCAGCTGACGCAGGAGGGGATCGACGACAACAACTACGCCGCCGGCTGGCTCGCCGAGCGCGGTTTCTCGCGGCCCGTCGTTATCGGCCACAGCAACGGCGGCATGCTCGCCGTCAAGCACGTCGCCGACCACCCGGAGACGCCGGCGATGGTGCTGCTCTCGGCGCATGGCGGCGGGCAGGGCGGCGTCGAGCGCAGCTCGCGGGCCGGGCTGATGGCGGGCAACCGGCTCGCCGAGATCACCGCCGAGGCGCGGAGGCTCGTCGCCGCCGGGCGCGGCCGCGAGCTGATGCTGATGCCGGGCTGGTGGTACGTCATCACCGCCGAGAGCTATCTCGACCGCCTGACCACGATGCCCGACGTGCTCGAACTGGCGCCGACGATCCGCTGTCCGACCCTCTACATCCGCGGCGACCGGGAGGACCGCGACACCTATCCCGCCGAAGCCTTCAAGGCGCATGCCGGCGGCCCGGTTGACGTCGCAATCGTGCCGGATTGCGATCATTTTTATGTCGGCCGCGAGGCCGCGATCTGCGACCTCGTTTCCGGCTGGCTCGCCCGCACGCTGAATTTGCAATAGCGAGGCCACTGGAACGCCTATTCGATGGGTCCCTGCGCAGGCAGGGACCCATCGAGCGGCGACGCGGACGTGGTTGATAGACAAAGGGCATTGCCATGCCCAAAAATGGGTTCTTGCCTGCGCAGGAACCAAGATTCTTATAACAAGAAGAAACGGGAACAAGGAAAACCCGCAACGGAGGAACGCGACATGATGCGCTCATGGATCCACGTCACCCGCGGCCGCTTTGTTCGCCAGGCGCGGGTCGGGCTCGGCGAATTGCGCGAGGAGCATCTCTCCCGGCACGGCTTCCAGGGGCCGGTGGCGATGCTCTACCGCACCGAAGGGCCGAACGAGGTGATCCGCGTCGAGGGCGACTACCGGGCGCGCGCCGTCGACAGCGCCGATGTCGTCGCCAGCGATGCGAGCGACCCGCGCGGCGACTGGCAGGTCATGCTGGCGAACGAGGATGTCGCGGTCGCCATCAGCCGGCGCCATCAGCCGATGCCCTATTGCTATCGCGACATGGTCGGCGACCTCTTGTATTTCGTGCATCGCGGCACCGGCACGATGGCCACCGAATTCGGCCCGATCCCATACGAGCCCGGCGACTATATCCACCTGCCGAAGGGCACGACCTTCCGCCACCTGCCCGACGACCGCGACCAGATCCTCCTCGTCGTCGAGTCGCCGGGGCCGATCCGGCCGAGCGAGCATGAAAACGTCGGTCGTCACACGCCGTTCGACCCGACGATGCTCGAGGTGCCCGATGTGGTCGATTACGGTTTCCCGGCGCAACCGGAATACGAGGTGCGCCTTCGGCATCGGGGCGGGCACAGCGCGATCTTCTACCAGAATGACCCGTTGAAGGTGGTCGGCTGGAAGGGCGACCTCTTCCCGTTCAAGCTCAACATCCGCCATATCCTGCCGATCATGTCGGACCGCATCCACCTCGCGCCGTCGTCATGGGCGACGTTCGAGGCGGCGGGCGTCGCGATCCTCTCCTTCGTGCCGCAGGTCGCGGTCAGCGATTTGAACGCCGAGGAACTGCCCTCCTACCACCGCAACATCGACATGGACGAGGTCATGCTGAACCATGCCGACGACGACCCGTCGGGCCGGCGCCCCGGCCTCTTCCGCCATACCCCGCAAGGCATATTGCACGGCGCCGACGAGGCCGCCCGCGCCGCCTTCCAGAAAAAGCGCAAGCCCGGCACGCAGCGCACCGGCTGGAGCGTCGGCGTCGACACCTACCGCCCGCTGATCCCGAGCGCGGAGTTCAGGCGGATGGCGAGTTAGAATGTGGCCGCGCCGGCTTACGTTAGAGCAAGCGGCATATTTGCTCTTCGCAATTCTGTTCGGAATTGTGTCGGTTGCTCTTTGGATCGCGCCATATCGGTCACAGTTTGCGACGGTTTCGCTTATCGGTGCTTCAGTACTGAGCAGCATCTCTGTCGCATATCTGTTTGCTAAGTTCCGGGTCGGCACGATCCATTGGCTCGGCGGCATTCTATATGTCGTGTTCCAAGTAAATTTTTTCATTGCACCTCGGCCATCATTACTTTTGGCGGCCTCAATGATCGGGTCTGCGATGC
>DASYUS010000529.1:0-1598 GCA_036000945.1 Allostellaceae bacterium | reverse complement strand
TGCTGAAGGATACTTACGGCCTCAGCTTCGCCCAGATCGGGCTGATTACGCTGACAATGCAGGTTGCCTCCTCGGTGTTGCAGCCGGCGGTCGGCCTCTTTGCCGACCACCGCCCACTGCCGCATCCGCTGGCGATCGGCATGGGGGTGACGCTGACCGGGCTCCTCCTGTTGGTGAATGCCGAAAGCTATCCGGTGCTGCTGGTCGCCGCGACGCTCGTCGGCGCCGGGTCGGCGGTGTTCCACCCGGAGGCCTCGCGGGTCGCGCGGCTGGCCTCGGGCGGGCGGCACGGCCTGGCGCAATCCCTGTTCCAGGTCGGCGGCAATGTCGGCTCGGCGACCGGGCCGATCCTCGCCGTGCTGATCGTCGTCCCGCGGGGCCAGGGCAGCATCGGCTGGTTTTCCGCGGTGGCGCTGGTGGCGATGGCAGTGCTGTTTCTCGTCGGCAACTGGCATTGGAAGGAGCGCGCCGCGCCGCTGCGGACGCGGCCAGCCCCGGCCGCCGAGCGGCCGTTGCTGACGCGCCGCCGGGTCGGCTGGTCGCTGGCGATCCTCCTGGCGCTGGTGTTCTCGAAGGCGTTCTACCAAACGAGCCTCAGCACCTATTACACGTTCTACCTGATTGACAAGTTCGGCCTGTCGATCGGCGAGGCGCAGGTCTACCTCTTCGTCTTCCTCGCGGCGGTCGCGGCCGGCACCCTGATCGGCGGCCCGCTCGGCGACCGGATCGGCCGCAAATCGGTGATCTGGGGCTCGATCATCGGCGTCATGCCGTTCACCCTCGCGCTGCCGCATGTCGGGCTCGCCGCGACTGCGGTGCTGAGCGTCGTCATCGGGCTGACGCTGGCGTCGGCCTCCTCGGCGATCATCGTCTACGCGTTCGACCTCGTGCCCGGAAAAATCGGGACGGTCGCCGGCCTCTTCTTCGGCCTTTCGTTCGGCCTCGCCGGGGTCGGCGCGGCGGCGTTCGGCTGGCTGGCCGATGCCACCAGCATCGACTTCGTCTATCGGCTCTGCGCCTACCTGCCGCTGATCGGGCTGTTGACGATTTTTCTGCCGGATCTCGGCCGACCGATGCGCCGCGCGCCGGTTGCAACACCCGCCCTCGAAGCGAGATCGTGACCCGCACGCCGGCAATCCTTGCTATGATGATTCGATAGGGCGCCTTGGAGGACATCATGGTCGACAGACTGATCTCGTGCGACGACCACATGGATCTGGGCCAGTTGCCGGCCGATTTGTGGCTGACCCGGCTGCCGCCGGAGCTGCGCGACCGCGCGCCGCGGGTCGAGGAGCGCGACGGCCAGGCGGTGTGGATCTGCGACGGCAAGGTGTGGGGCACGTGGGGCGGCAAGAAGCCGGCGACCGGCAACGACCGCCCGGTGAAGCCGCTCTACAATTCGTTCGACCGCGCCGGCATCTACGACCAGAGCGAGCGCCGGCCGGCCGTCGCCAAGTTGCGCCTCGAAGACATGGACCGCGACGGCGTCGAGGCGCAGATCATCTTCGGCCCGATCTTCCAGATCTCGACCGACGACCCGGTGCTGCGCGTCGCCTGCTACCGGGTCTACAACGACTGGCTGATGGAGTTCTGCCAGG
>DASYUS010000528.1:0-3216 GCA_036000945.1 Allostellaceae bacterium | reverse complement strand
GAAGGCCGGGACCCATACTTCAACCGTCTCGAACCGCGGAAAGCATGGGTCCCGGCCTGCGCCGGGAACCGGCTTTTTCATTTCAGTTGCAACGCCCGCCAGATGCGTTCAGGCGTCGCGGCTCCGGTGAAGTCGCCGGCGCCGGCACGTGAGAGCGCGTCGCGGATCGCGTTGCCGATCGCCGGGAAGGCGGCGACCGCACCGGCTTCGCCGCAGCCCTTGACGCCGAGCGGGTTGGTGGTGCAGCGCGTCGGGTTGAAGGCGAGCGCCAACGGCGGCAGGTCGTCGGCGCGTGGCATCGGGTAATCGAGGAACGAGCCGGCAACGAGCTGGCCCGAAGCGGGGTCGTACCGGGTCTCCTCCAGGAGCGCCTGCCCGGCGCCCTGGGCGATCGCGCCATGCACCTGGCCGGCGGCCACCATCGGGTTGACGAGAACGCCGTAATCATCGACCGCGCCGTAGCGCACGAGGCGGACCGCGCCGGTCTCCGGGTCGATCTCGACCTCGGCGACATGGGTCCCGTTGGGGAACGTCATCCACTCGCGGGTCCAGGCGTAATACGTATCGAGCGGCGTCCCGGCGTCGCGCGCGATCCGCGCCACCTCGATGAGGCCGATCCGCCGGTCGGTGCCGGTGACGACGAAATCGCCGTCGAGAAAGCGGATGTCGGCCTCGGCAGCTTCGAGCGCCTCGGCGGCGATGCGGATGCCCTTTTCGATGATCTGGTCGGCGGCGCGCCAGATCGCAGTGCCGCCCATATAGGTCGCCCGCGAGCTGCCATGCCCGCCGCCCAAAGGAATGAGGTCGGTGTCGCCCTGGGCGAGGCGGATCTGCTCGTTCGGCAGCCCGAGCCGGTCGGCGAGGATCTGCGGGAAGGTCGTCTCGTGGCCCTGGCCGATCGTCTGGGTGCCGGTGATCAGCGCGACGCCGCCGTCCGCCTCGAAGCGGATATCGACATTCTCCGACGGCGCGCCGCCGGTGCCCTTGATGTGATAGGCGAAGCCGAGCCCGCGCAGCATTCCGCGCGCCTCGCTGTCGCGCTGCCGCGCGGCGAACCCGGCGATATCGGCGGCGATCAGCGCCTTGTCGAAGGTCTCCGGGAAAGCGCCGCTGTCGACGCTGTTGCCGACCGCGTTGGTCAGCGGCATCGCCGCTGCCGGAACGAGGTTGCGGCGGCGCAGCGCGGCGCGGTCGATCCCGGTTTGCCGCGCCGCCGCGTCGATCAGCCGCTCGATGATGTTGTTGGCCTCGCCGTAACCCGGCCCGCGCAGCACGCCGACCGGCGCGGTGTTGGTGAAGACCGCGGCGATCCGCAATTCGACCGCCGAGATGCGATAGACCGTTCCCGGCAGGAAGGCATACTGGAAGGTCTGTACCCCGCCGGCGCTGCCCGACAGATAGGCGCCGAGGTCGGCGACGCTGGCGACGCGCAATGCCAGGAAGCGCCCCTCGGCGTCGAGCGCCAACGATGCCTCGGCATGCTGGCCGCGCCCCTGGTGGTCGGCAAGAAAAACCTCGCCGCGCTCGGCGATCCATTTGACCGGCCGGCCGACCCGCCGCGCCGCCCATGGGATCAGCACATGCTCGGGGTAGATGAAGTTTTTCGCGCCGAAGCCGCCGCCGACGTCGGGCGCGACAAGCCGCAGCTGCGTCGGCGCCACGCCGAGCGCGCGAGCCGCCTGGTCGCGCGTCGCATGAAGGCTTTGGCTCGAGACATGGGCGGTGTACCGCCCGCTCGCCCGATCATAAAGCCCGACAACGCCGCGCGGCTCGATCGGGTTGGTGACGACGCGGTGATTGTCGAGGGAAAGGCTGACGATTTTAGCGGCTGCGGCAAACCCCGCGGCAACGGCCGCGCTGTCGCCGGTCAGCCATTCGAGGCTGCGGTTTCCGGGCACGTCGTCGGCGAGAAGCGGCGCGCCGGGGCCGCGGGCGGCAGCGGCGGTGACGACGGCAGGCAGCGGCGCATAGTCGACAGCAACACGCTCGGCGGCGTCGAGCGCCTCCTCCCTCGTTCCGGCGACGATCAGCGCCACCGGCTCGCCGGCGTAGCGGACCTTGCCCTCTGCCAGCACGGGCTGCGGCACAAAGGCAAACTTCTCGCCGGTCTGGGTATTGGCGGCGGCCGAAGGATACAGCGGCTTCAGCCCGTCGGCGCGCGCCTCCGCCGCGGTCAGCACCGCCAGCACCCCAGGCATGGCGCTCGCCGCTGCCGTGTCGATGCGATCGATCCGGGCATGGGCGTGCGGCGAACGCAGCACGACAGCGTGCGTCAGCCCGGCAAACGCCAGATCGTCGAGATAGCGGCCCTTGCCGGTCAGGAACCGCGGGTCCTCGCGCCGTTTCGGCGCGTCGCCAATGCCGGAGCGGACGGTCATCACCACGCCGGCGAGGTCAGCGGCATTAAAGAGGCGGGGCGGCCGTTTCTGCTATCGTCCCTGACGCCGCGGGGGAATCGGCCCCCGCGGCTAACCAGGGAGAGAGGGATGCAAATCCATCTCTTCCTGTCCCTCAGATGGGGACGGTTCCGCTTCAGGCTCCGTCTCCGCCTGTAGGGGCAGGGCACCGGGGGAGTTAGCAGCTCCCCCGGTTGCCCCTGGAAGATAAGCCGGCTTGTACGGGTGCACAAGAAGCGGCAATACATCAGGGCCGCGCTACCGGGCCGCTCAAGTCGGGCATCGACGCATCCCTCTCCTTCCACGCCGTCGACCACTTCGTCAGCGGCCGCGGCACCGGGACGCCGTCAACCCGGATCTCGTCAACCTGCTCGTTGAAGAAGGCGAGCAGGCCCTTGATCTTCGGGCATTCGGCGATCGGGTCGGGATAGCTCCACACGAGGTCGGGGAACACCTGGTCGCCGACCTTCACCGACCAGTAGCGCGCCTTCCCCTTGTACGGGCAGGCGGTCGCCTTGTCGGAAGGCACCAGCAGGTCGATCCGCACGTCCTCGGCCGGGATGTAGTAGCGCGTCGGCAGCCGCGTCTCGAAGAGAAAGCGGGCGCGCCGCGTCTCGGCGATCGTCTCGCCGCCGACGATCACCTGCACCTGGCGCGACGAGGCGATGGCGTCGACCCGCTTGTAGGGGTCGCGCGGGTGGACGAAGATCTCCTCGTCCTCCTCGTACCACCCGTCGACGCGGTCCCAGTAGAACGCGACGAGATCCGCGAGCGCCGCCACTTCGTCGAACGGGTCGGGATAGCCCCACACCGCGTTTTC
>DASYUS010000527.1:0-7149 GCA_036000945.1 Allostellaceae bacterium | reverse complement strand
GCTGCCGACATTGAGGAGCGTCTTGGCGCGCTTGGCCTGATGCAGCTCGGAGGCGTCGCTCATCGCTCGAACGGGACCTCAACCATCAAGAATGAAAGACGCCTACTGCGCGGCTTCCTGGGCGCGGCTGGCGATCACTTTTTCCGCCGGCCTGCCGGTCAGCTCCGCCATGTGGTCGAACTGGTGGGCAAAGCTGCCGACCCCGAGCGTCAGCGAGCGCAATTCGACGATCAGATCGTGCAGCTCGTTGCGCGGCATGTGGGCGCGGACGACGTCCCACCCCGGCCAATCGTCCTTTGCGTCGTAGCCGAGGATCTGGCCGCGCCGCCCGGAGATCAGCCGCTGCACCCGGGCGGTAAAGCCGTTCGGCACCGAGATCTCGACCGTGTCGATCGGCTCCAGGAGGATCGGCTCGCATTTCGCCAAAGCCTCCTGGATCGCCTGCCTGCCGGCGGTCTTGAACGCCATGTCCGAGCTGTCGACGGCGTGGAACTGCCCGGTGATCAGGGTCACCTCGAGATCGACAACCGGGAAGCCGAGCGGCCCGTGCACCAGCGCCTCGACGACGCCTTCCTCGACCGCCGGGATGTAGTTGCGCGGGATCGCGCCGCCGACAACCTTGTCGACGAAGGCAAAGCCGGTGCCGCGCGGCAGCGGTTTCACGTCGATCGTACAGTCGGCGAATTGGCCGTGCCCGCCCGATTGCCGCTTGAAGCGCGAATGCTGCTGGGTGGCGCGGCGGATCGTCTCCTTGTAGGGCACCGCGGCCGGCTGGCCGACGACGGCGAGGTTGTGGCGGTTGCGCAGCCTGTCGACGGCGATCTGCAAATGCACGTCGCCCTGGCCCCACAGCACCATCTCGCGCAGTTCGGCATTCTGCTCGAGTTCGAGGGTCGGGTCCTCCTCGACGAGCTTGCCGATGGAACCGGTGAGCTTCACGTCGTCGCCGCGCTTCTCGGCGTGGATCGCCAGACCGTAGGCGGGCTGCGGACGCTCCGGCTGTGGCAATGCCTCCGCCTTGCCCGACGGGGTCAGCACCGCGCCGGTGGCGATCTCCTCCATCCGGGTCAGCCCGACAACTTCCCCCATTTGCGCCGAAGCGGCCTTCTCGTGGGTTGCGCCGACGAGGCGAACGACGCCGGCGACGCGCACCCCGTTCAGCACCATGCCCTCCGATATGGCGCCGCGCCAGACCCGCGACAGCGACAATTTCCCGGTATGCGGCAGGTGGTAGGTCTTGAAGACCTGGGCCAAGGGCTCGCCGTCGGCGGCGATGCCGAGCCGGTCGGCGGTCTCGCGCGGGCCCGGCGCCTCGTGGCGCAATGCCTTCCACAGCCGCCGCACGCCATGATCCGGCGCCGCCGCGCCGACAAACACCGGGACGATGCGGCTCTTCTGCAGATCCTCGGTCAGGTGGCGGTAGATTTCCTCCTTCGAGGGCTGCACGTCTTCGAGCAGCTGCTCCAACAGCGCGTCGTCGAAATCGGCGAGCTTCTCGACGAGGCTGGTGCGGGTCTCGCCCTCCCGCTCCCAGAAATCCGCGGGCAGCGGCACCAAGTCGGACGGCTGGCCCGGCCGGTAGCGGTAGGCGCGCTCGCTGACCAGGTCGACGTAGCCGGTGATTTCGGCCTCGGCGCCGCGCAGCGGCACCTGGCGCAGCACCAGCGGGCGGTCGGAGACCGACTGCAGCGCCGCCAGCACGTCGCGCACCCGCGCATTGGCGGCGTCGAGCTTGTTGATGAACAGCATGTGCGGGATGTTGTTACGGGAGAGGAAGCGCAGCAGCGCGCTGACCGTGATCGCGCGCTCGACCTCGGGCTCGCACACCACGACGACGACGTCGGCGACCAGCATCGCCTGCTGCGCCTCGTAGAGCAGCTCGACCGAGCCCGGGCAATCGAGGATCGTCCACGGGTCGCCGAGGAAGGTCGCATTGGCGACGTTGATCTCGGTCGACATCTGGCGGGCGCGCGCCTCGGCGGCGTGATCGCCGACCGAATTGCCGTCGCGCAC
Source organism: Allostellaceae bacterium (assembly GCA_036000945.1). GTDB lineage: Bacteria > Pseudomonadota > Alphaproteobacteria > ATCC43930 > CGMCC-115725 > DATARH01. The sequence goes on along the minus strand of DASYUS010000527.1, from coordinate 5,136 downwards.
GCTGCCGCGGCGGCTCGTCGAGCCGCTGGCGAACAGCAGGGCTTCGAGGAGCGTCGTCTTGCCCGACAGATAGGGGCCGACCAAGGCGACGCAGCGGGGGGCGCTAGGCATCGAAATCCTCCACACGATTCGGGTCGCGGCCGCGGCACGCCGACGGCCGCTCTATGTGACAGGATCGTGGCGTGCCGCCTCTGTGGAGGCAACCGGAATCTGGCGACCAGCCCCGGGGTGCCGCAGGACCGGCTCCCCCCCGCATGCGGGGGAGGAGCCCATCTACTGCAGCGCGCGGCAGGCGCGCTCGATGCGGGTGCAGGCTTCGCGCAGCTCCTCGTTCGAGGTGGCGTAGGAGATGCGGAAATGCGGCGCCAGGCCGAAGGCCGCACCGTGCACCACCGCGACCCCCTCGGCCTCCAGGAGGTAGCGTACAAAGGCCTCGTCATCCTCGATCCTCTTGCCGTCGGGCGTCTTCTTGCCGATCAGCCCGGCGCAGGACGGGTAGACGTAGAAGGCGCCTTCCGGCCGCGGGCAAAAGAGCCCCGGCACCCGGTTCAGGAGGCCGACGACGAGGTCGCGCCGCTCCTGGAAGCGAAGGGCATGCTTCGGGATGAAGTCCTGCGGGCCGGTCAAGGCCTCGATCGCCGCGGCCTGGCTGATCGAGCACGGGTTGGCGGTCGAGTTCGACTGGATCGCGCCCATCGCCTTGATGAGGTGCGTCGGCCCGCCGCCGTAGCCGATGCGCCAGCCGGTCATGCAATAGGCCTTCGAGACGCCGTTGACGGTCAGTGTGCGCTCGTAGAGAAGCGGCTCGACCTGGGCGATCGTCCGGTACTGGAAATCGTCGTAGATGACGTGCTCGTACATGTCGTCGGTCATCACCCAGACATGCTCGTGCTTGAGCAGCACCTCGGCGAGTTCCTTAAGGTCCCGTTCGGTATAGGCCGCGCCCGACGGGTTGGACGGCGAGTTGAGGATCAGCCATTTGGTCCGCGGCGTGATCGCCGCGTCGAGATCCTCGGGACGCATCTTGAAGCCGTTGTTCTGCGGGCAGGCGACCGGCACCGGCTCGCCGTCGCACAACAGCACCATCTCGGGGTAGGAGACCCAATACGGCGCCGGGATCACCACCTCGTCGCCGGGGGAGAGCGTCGCCACCATCGCGTTGTAGAGCACCTGCTTGCCGCCGCTGCTGACGGTGATCTGCGAGGTCTCGTAATCGAGGCCGTTCTCGCGCTTGAACTTGGCCGCTATCGCGCGCTTAAGCTCGATCCGCCCGTCGAACACGGTATAGCGCGTCTCGCCGCGCTCGATCGCGGCGATGCCGGCGGCGCGGATGTTTTCCGGCGTATCGAAGTCGGGCTCGCCGACCGACAGGCTGATGATGTCGCGCCCGGCCGCCTTCAATTCGGTGGCGAGCGCGGTGATCGCCATCGTCGGCGAAGGCTTTACGCGGGCAAGGCGGTTGGCGAGAAAGGGCATGGCGGAAATCCGAGTGGGAACGCCCTACCCTAATGGCGCAGGCTGGTCCTGTGAAGAGACCACGGGCGCAGAGACATGTTCGATCTCACCTTCCTCGGCACGGCGGCGAGCACCCCCTCGGGCGAGCGCGGCCTGCCGGCGCTTTTGGTCGGCGCCGGCGGCGAGCGGTTCCTCGTCGATTGCGGCGAGGGCACGACGCGGCAATTGCTGCGCGCCGGACGCGGCTTTCGCCGGCTCGGCCATGTCCTCCTGACGCATGACGATCTCGACCATGTTCTGGGGCTCGGCGGGCTGGTTGCGACGCTCGGCCTCGCCGGGCGGCGCAGCGCATTGGCGATCTGCGGCAGCGCCCAAACGCTCGGTTTTGTCGAGCGCTATCTGGCGAGCCTGTGGCCGCAAGGCCGCCCGCCGGTGCCGCTGCGCTTTGTCGCGCTGACGCCCGGCCTGGTGACCGCCGGTGCCGCCTGCCGCATCGATTGCTTCCCGGTGCGCCACCGCGGCACGACGAGCCTCGGTTATCGCTTCGAGGTGATCGCACACCGGCATCTGCGTTCCGACCGGCTCATCGCGCTCGGCGTGCCGACGGGTCCGTTGCGCGCCAGGCTCGCCAAGGGCGAGGCGATCGAGCTGCCGGACGGGCGCCGCATCGACCCCGAATCGGTGCGGGGACCGCCTGTTCCCGGCGCCAGCCTTGCCGTCGTCGGCGACGCCGAAGAGACCGCGACGCTGGTGCCGGCCGTGCGCGGCGCCGATGGGCTCGTCATCGAGGCGACATTTCTCGAAGCCGATGCCGCGCTCGCCGCCGCACGCGGCCATCTGACGGCGGCCGACGCCGGGCGCCTCGCCGCCGAGGCCGGAATCGGCGCGCTCTATCTGACGCACCTCTCCGGGCGCTACGAGCCCGCCGCAGTCGCGGCCGAAGCCGGGCGGTTCTTCCCGCATGTCAGCGTCATGAAGGATCTCGACCGCGTTACGGTCAGCGCGGCGCCGCGCAGGCCGACATAGCCAACGACGGCCGCCGGGCGTCCTCAGCGAACCCGCCGCGCAGCTTCCGTGGCCGGTATCTCCGCGGCAACCAATTCAGCCGCGGAGTAAACCCTGTCTCGGCCAGCGCCTTTTGCTTCGTAGAGCGCGCGGTCCGCCGCGCCGATCAAATCCTTGGGCCGGTGCACCTGCCGCTGGGGCACGAGCGAGGCCACCCCGAGGCTGATCGTGACGATCTTGTGCCGGCTTGCGTCGTGCTCGATCCGCAGCAATCGCACCGCGTGCCGGATGCGTTCCGCGATGATGAGCGCCCCTGTCTCAGGGGTGTTCGGCAACAGGATGGCAAACTCCTCGCCGCCGTAGCGCGCGACCACGTCGCCCGGCCGGTTCGGCGCCTCCCTCATCGCCTGAGCGACGGCCTTCAAGCATTCGTCTCCCGCTGGGTGACCATAACGATCGTTGAACCCCTTGAAGTGATCGATGTCGATCATGATCAGGCTCAAGGTTGTTTCGTCTCGAGCGGCACGCTGCAATTCGATGGCGATCATCTCGTCGAAATATCGCCGATTGGCGAGCCCGGTCAGGGCGTCCTGCCGCGCCAGATGCTCCAATTGCCGGTTGGCGTCCTCCACTTGATCCTGCATCCGCTTGCGGCCCGAGATGTCGCGAATGGCCACGATATAACCCAGACCTCCCGGCAGTTGCTGGCGGTTTGCTTCGACCCAGACGTGCGAGCCGTCCTTGCGGATGATGCGATAAGTCGCCTGGGCAACCTGGTTCTTCGCGAGGCGCGCCGAGCCCGAGTCGACACCCGCCCAGGCGCCGCGGTCAGCCGGATGGACGAGTTCGCCGACGGGATGGCTGATCAACTCCTCAGGCGTGTACCCGGTAAGATCGCGACAGGCCGGAGAGACATAAACCCGCTTCCCGTCGGGCCCGATCCGCATGATCACATCGCTCGTGTTGTCTGCCAGCAGGCGGTAGGCGGCAGCGGTTTCCTGGTGCGTCTGCTCGATGAGCCGGCGTTTACGCACCTGTGTGACGACGGCGAAGCCCAAAAGCCCAATCATCGCCGTCATGCCGACAGTGCCGATCAACCGAATTCCGGTACTGGCGCGCCACGGAGCAAGAACGTCTTCCTTTGCGAGACCGACAACAATTACCAGCGGATATTTGTCGACGCGGCGATAGCTGGTGATGCGTACCACGCCATCGGCCACTGACTTTATTTCCTCGGTTCCAGCCGACACTCTTGGCAATAAATCTTGGAAAATCTGGCCTCCCGACAAGTTTCGCCCGATATTCTGTTCGATAAACGGGTGGCGGACGAGCAGCGTCCCGTCCGACCGAATCAATGAGATCGCGCCGTCCTCGCCGACGTCGAAGCGGTCGTACAGGTTCTGGAAACCAATCATGCTGAGCCGCGCCACTACGATCCCCGCCATGCTGCCGTCGGCGCGGTTGATGCGTCGCGTCAGCGGCACCATCCAGGCGCCGTTAATCCGGCTTTTTACCGGCGCGGCAATATAAAGATTTTTGTTGTCATCGTGCGTCTGCCAGTACTTGAAGTGTTCCCGATCGGCGATGTTGATCTTGGGCGGGGACGCTTCGGTCGCGGCCATCAAGTTTCCGGCCGCGTCGAAAGCCGAGAAGCCGTCTAGCTCGGGCAGCACTTCCACTTGCGCTCGGAAGAGCTGCATGCTGCGCAATGCGCCGTCATTTGTGCCGTCGCGTTCGATACTCTCGACGAGCCCGATCAGCGCTCCGTCAGCAGCGCGGATCGTGTCCTCGGTGTGCTGCTCCAGCGCAATCGCGAGATTCGCGGCTTGCCGCTGTCCAATTTCAATCCTTTGCAGGCGCTGATCCCAGATGCGAACGCCATCGAGACCGATCAGCAACACGCACACCAGAACGACAAACGCGATCAAGCTGGTTTGCGGCAAGACCCAGGATCGGCGCGACAGCGCTTTCAAGAAGCCCATACTCTCCGGCACGGTCTCGCTTCCAGGAACTGGGGCCATCGTCTTATGCCCGCTTGGCTGCAACTGCAAGGTGAGCTTTGCAGCCAAGCCGAGATTGTCTGGCCGGTAATCGGCCGCGCGCGGGCGGGGCCGCCGGTGGATCAGCCGCGAAAATCTTCCGGGCGCAGCTCGATCGGGGTGCCGTGCGGGGTGCGGTCGGCGGCGTGGTCCCAGGCGTCATGATAGCGCTTGAGGCTGGCCCGGTCGGCGACGCCCTTGTCGGCGACGAGGCGTTCCAGGGCGGCGAGCCAGTGATGATAGTAGGTGTCACCGGCATCGGGGTCGCCCGCCGCCTGGGCGCGCTTGATTTCTTCGGCGAGGGCGGCGGCCCATTCCGGCCAGGTGAAGAGGCCCTTGCGGTAGAGCGCCAGCGTCATCGCAAAGGCCTGCGCCTCCCACGGCTCGCGGAACAGCGGGCCGCCCGCGTCGCGCGGCAGGCTCGGCAGCGCCGCTACGATCGTATCGAGATCGGGATCGCTCATGCCGCCGTCAGATACGGCTCGAACGCCTCGATCGACACGCGGACCGCCGGGTCGGCCTCCTCACCCCACAATTCGCGCGCTGAAAAGACGACCGTGTAGAGCCATCGCGGGTCGTCGCCGGCGCCGATCGCCGCGCTGTCGGGAAAGACGTGGCAGCCGCGCACCGCCTCGAC
>DASYUS010000526.1:0-3304 GCA_036000945.1 Allostellaceae bacterium | reverse complement strand
CACATCGCGCGGCTCACGCTCGATGACGGTGGCCCAACCCAACTCGCGCCGCGTTGCGGACAGGCCCACGAGAAACGGTGTCGCCAGGATCCCCGCGTAGGTCGCGCGCCACGTCTCGACGTCCAGCCGCGCGATGCGGCGGGCATCGCCCGGACGTGCGGTGCGAATTGTTATCTCGTCCATCGCAGTACCATTGTGCCCGGTTTTGCCGGGCCTGGGGAAGGGCATTGGCGAGCCTTCCTGAGTCTCCTTTGGGCGTGAGGTCGGGTGGCAATCTCCGGTGGCTGCGGCTATGGTTTGACCATGAGGAAAATGTCGATTTGTCCACTCAATAGGCTGGCACTTCCGGCGGCATTGCTGGCGGCGATTCTGCCGGCGCAAGCCGCCTCGTCGAAAAAGCAGCCCGCCGCTGCGGCGCCGCCGCCCAAAGCCGCAGCGCCGGCCGCGCAGTCGCTCGGCAAGTTCCAGTCGTGGACGGCCTATGCCTCGCAGGACAGCACCGGCCGGGTTTGTTATGTCGTCGGCCAGCCGAAGAAGAGCACACCCTCCGGGTTCACCCGCAAGGCGCCGATGGCGATGGTGACGCACCGCCCGACCGAAAAGATCACCAATGTCGTGAGCTTCGTCGAAGGTTATCCGCTCAAGGAAGGCAGCGAGGTCGCGCTCGACATCGGCGGCGGCAAGTTCGAGCTGTTCACCAAGGACGACGGCGCCTGGGCTCGGACTTCCGAGCTCGACAAGACGATCGCGGGGGCGCTCGCGAAGGGCAAGGAGGCGGTGGTCAAGGGCTTGCCGCGGAAAGGCCCGGCGACGACCGACGTCTACGCCCTCGCCGGCTTCGCCCAGGCGCTCGCGGCGATCGACAAGGCGTGTGGCGTCAAACGCGAGGACAGCGCCCTGCCGCCGCCGCCGGCGCCGCGCCGGCAGCAGAAGCACGGGGCGCACCATCGCTGACGATTGCCGCGAGGCGCGGTGCATTCCCATATGTCGGCCATGACCTCTTCGCCTGACGTGCCCAACCTCGTCGGACTGAGCCGCGCAGCGCTCGCCGCGGAGATGGCGGCATTCGGCGCCGAGCCGTTCCGCGCGCGCCAGCTGTGGCACTGGATCTATCACCGCGGCGTCACCGATTTCGCCGCCATGACCAATCTGGCGAAGGGGTTCCGCGACCGGCTCGCCGAACGCTACGTGCTGCGCCGGCCGGCGATCAGCGCGGCGCTCGCCTCGGCCGACGGCACCAGGAAATGGCTCCTGCGCTTCGACGACGGGCAGGAGGTCGAGACCGTCCACATCCCGGAAAGCGACCGCGGCACGCTGTGCGCCTCGTCGCAGGTCGGCTGCACGCTCAGCTGCACGTTCTGCCACACCGGGACCCAGCGCCTGGTGCGCAACCTCGGCGCCGCCGAGATCGTCGCACAGGTGATGGTGGCGCGCGACGCGCTCGGCGAATGGCCGTCGCCACCCGAGGGAAGGCAGCTAACCAACATCGTGCTGATGGGGATGGGCGAGCCGCTCTACAATTTCGACAATGTCGCTGCCGCGTTGAAGATCATGATGGATCCCGAGGGATTAGCCGTGTCGCGCCGCAAGATCACGCTGTCGACGGCCGGTGTCGTGCCGATGATCGCCCGGGTCGGCGCCGACCTCGGGGTCAACCTCGCGATCTCGCTGCATGCGGTCACCGACGAATTGCGCGACCGCCTCGTGCCGCTCAACCGGAAATACCCGATCGCCGAGCTGCTCGATGCCTGTCGCACCTACCCCGGGTCGAGCAACGCCCGGCGCATCACCTTCGAATACGTCATGCTGAAGGGGGTCAACGACAGCCCGGCCGAGGCGAAGGAACTGGTGCACCTCCTCAAGGGCATCCCCGCCAAGGTCAACCTGATCCCGTTCAATCCCTGGCCCGGCGCCCCCTACGAATGCTCGACCGACGCGGCGATCGCCGCCTTCTCCGACATCGTCTTCGCCGCCGGGTATTCGGCGCCGGTCCGGACGCCGCGCGGCCGCGACATCCTGGCCGCCTGCGGTCAGCTCAAATCGGAGAGCGTGCGGGCCCGTCGCTCGGCTGCGGTGCCTGCGCCGCGTCCGGCCGCCTGAAGCCGCCGCCTTGTCGTGGCGCTGGGTGGCCTACGAGCTGCTCAAGTTCGCCGGGGCTGCCGCCATAGCCTATGTCGTGCTGCTCGCGTTCCTCTTTTTCTATCAGCGGCAGCTGCTGTATTTCCCGGACCGGTCGCGCCCCCAACTGGCAAATCTCGCGCGCCTCGGCGTGCGGGCGATCGAGCTGACCACGGCCGACGGATTGGTGCTGCTGTCCTGGTACCTGCCGCCGCGCGACGGCCGGCCGGCCGTGGCCTATTTTCACGGCAACGGCGGCCATGTTGGCTACCGTGCCGATCGTCTGCAGCGTTTTGCTCGCGATGGATACGGCATGTTGATGCTGGAATATCGCGGCTATGGCGGCAACCCGGGGACGCCGAGCGAGGCCGGTCTCTACGACGACGCGCGCGCCGCCCTGGCTTTTCTGCAGCGTGACGGCGCCGCCGGCCGCCGCTTGGTGCTCTACGGCGAATCACTGGGTTCTGCAATTGCGGTGCAGATGGCGGTGGAGCGCGAGGCGGGCGCGCTGATCCTGGAATCGCCGTTCACCAGCATCGCGGCGGTCGCGCGCTATCATTACCCCTTCGTCCCGTCCGACCGGCTGGTGCGCGACCGCTTCGATGCGCTGTCGCAGATCGCCCGCGTCAAGGCGCCGATCCTGATGCTGCAGGGCGGCGACGACGGCGTCGTGCCGGCCCGCTTCGGCGAGGCGCTGTTTGCCGCGGCGCCGCAGCCCAAGGAGCGCTGGCTGGCGCCCGATGGCGGGCACGAGGATCTCGCCCATTTCGGCGCGCTCGATGCGGCCATCGCCTTTATCGACAAGCGTCTGCGCTGAGTCAAAATCCTGTCATTGCGAGGCACGCTTGGGCGCGAAGCAATCTTGCGGTCGAGAGGCACACCTGCACGAGATTGCTTCGTTACGCTCGCAATGACACAAGAGGGTCGGAATTGCGGAACGAGGTCGGGCCATGGCCGACATGACAAGACCGGGCGCCGTCAAAAAAATCGTGCTGGCCTATTCGGGCGGGCTCGACACCTCGGTCATCCTGCGCTGGCTGCAGGAGACCTATCGCTGCGAGGTAGTCACCTTCACCGCCGATTTGGGCCAGGGAGAGGAGCTGGCGCCGGCGCGCAAGAAGGCGGAGATGATGGGAGTGCGGGAGATCTTCATCGACGATTTGCGCGAGGAGTTCGTCGGCGATTT
>DASYUS010000525.1:0-1830 GCA_036000945.1 Allostellaceae bacterium | reverse complement strand
GAGCGGAACGAATCGGTATGGATGCGCCACGCCGCGTCGGGGTCAAAGACGACGAGATCGGCCGGTGCGCCGGGGCTCAATCGGCCGGCTTCAAGCCCGAGGATACGCGCCGGGTTCACGGTCAGGCGCCGCAATACCTCGATCAGCCTGAGGTGGCGGTTGTGGTAGAGCTCCAGCGAAAGGGGGAGAAGAGTCTCCAGCCCGACGACGCCATAGCTCGCCGAGCTGAACGGCAGGCGCTTCGAATCCTGGTCCCACGGCGCGTGGTCGCTGGCGATCGCGTCGATCGTCCCGTCGGCGAGCCCGGCGATTACGGCCTGCCGGTCGGCTTCGCTGCGCAGCGGCGGCGACAGTTTGGCGAAGGTGCGGTAATCGCCGATCGAGGTCTCGTTGAGCGCGAAATAGGGCGGCGCGGTGTCGCAGGACACCGGCAGCCCCGCCGCCTTGGCCTGGCGGATCGTCGCGATCGCCGCCGCGGTCGAGACATGCGCCGCGTGGTAGCGCGCGCCGGTCAATTCGACGAGGCGCAGGTCTCGCTCGATCATGATCACCTCGGCCAAGGGGGTGATCGCCGGCAGGCCGAGCCGCGTCGCGATCTCGCCCTCGGTGACCTCGCCGGCGCCGGCAAGGCTCGGCTCCTCAGGGTGCTGGATCACCAGCTGGCCGAAGCTGCGGGCATAGGCGAGGAGCCGGCGCATAACGAGGGCGTCGGCGACCGCCTTGACGCCGTCGGTGAAGCCGACCGCGCCATTGGCCGCCAAAAGGCCAATCTCGGTCAACTCGCGACCGGCCAGCCCCTTGGTCGCGGCGGCGTAGGTATGGACCTTGGCGAGGCGCACCTCGCGGGCGCGGCGCGCGAGGAACTCGACGACCGACACATCGTCGACCGGCGGCTCGGTATTCGGCAGCGCCACCATCGTCGTGACCCCGCCGGCCGCCGCCGCCTGCCCGCCGCTCTCGATCGACTCCATGTGCTCGGCGCCAGGCTCGCGCAGCTGGACGCGCATATCGACGAGCCCGGGCGCGAGGCAGAGGCCGTGGAGGTCGATGATCTCGGCATCGCCGACCGGGCCGATCTCCGGTCCGAGCGCTGCGATACGGTCGCCCTCGACGAGCAGATCGCCCGACACATCGAGACCGCTTTCCGAGTCAAGCAGCCGAGCATTGCGGTAAAGGCGGCGCACGCCGCTTATCCCCACCCTAACCCTCCCCCGCCAGCGGGGGAGGGAACACCGCGGACCAGGCCGCTCAAATCCTCCCTCCCCCGCTGGCGGGGGAGGGCTGGGGTGGGGGTAGTGACCCCGCTCCGCATCAATGCACCGGCGGGTTGTTGCCGAGGTCGCGGGTGTAGAGTTCGAGGCAGGCCATGCGCACGGCGACACCCATCTCGACCTGCTGGCGGATGAGGCTGCGGTCGATGTCGTCGGCGACCTCGCTGCCGATCTCGACGCCGCGGTTCATCGGCCCGGGGTGCATAATCAGGGCGTCGGGCTTGGCGAGCTTCAGCTTGTCGTAATCGAGCCCGAAGAAATGGAAGTATTCGCGGGTCGAGGGGATGAACGAGCCGTGCATCCGCTCGACCTGCAGCCGCAGCATCATGATGATGTCGGCGTCCTTCAACCCCGCCGCCATGTCGTGAAACACCTCGACGCCGAGCCGCTCGATCGCCGCCGGCAGGAGCGTGCGCGGCGCGACGACGCGGACGCGGGCGCCCATCACATTCAACAGCGCGATGTTCGAGCGCGCCACCCGGCTGTGCAGCACGTCGCCGCAGATCGCCACAGTAAGGCCGCCGAGCGGGCCCTTGCGGCGGCGGATCGTCAGCGCGTC
>DASYUS010000524.1:0-4450 GCA_036000945.1 Allostellaceae bacterium | reverse complement strand
CTGACCGCGACGGCGGCGGCCGAGGCGGTCACCGCCCGGAAACTCTCGCCGGTCGAGCTGATGACGGCGCTTCTGGAGCGCATCGGCCGGCTCGACCCGCAACTCCACGCCTTCATCCGGCTCGACGCCGAGGCGGCGATGGCGGCGGCTCGCGCGGCCGAAGCGGAGGTTGCTGCTGGTCGCCTCCGCGGGCCGCTGCATGGCGTACCGGTAGGCATCAAGGACATCATCGACGTCGCCGGTCTGCCGACGACCTGCCATTCGAAGATCCTTATCGACAATATCGCCGCCTCCGATGCGGTGTGCGTCGCGCGGCTGCGCGGCGCCGGCGCGATTGTTCTCGGCAAGCTGTCGACGCACGAGTTCGCCATCGGCGGCCCGAGTTTCGATCTGCCGTTTCCGCCCGCCCGCAACCCGTGGAACACCGATCACCACCCCGGCGGCTCGTCGTCGGGATCGGGCGCCGGCATCGCGGCCGGCCTCTTCCCCTTGGCGCTCGGCAGCGACACCGGCGGCAGCGTGCGCAACCCGGCAAGCGCCTGTGGCATCGTCGGGCTGAAGCCGACCTATGGTCTGGTGTCGCGCCGCGGCGTCTTCCCGCTGTCGTTCAGCCTCGACCATGTCGGGCCGCTGACCCGCACCGTTGCCGACAACGCGCTCTTGCTCGATGTCATCGCCGGCCACGACCCGCTCGATCCGGGCAGCGCTGCCGCACCAGCCGGGCACTACGGGGTAGCGTTGGACCGCGGCGTGCGCGGGCTGCGCATCGGCTTCATCCGGCATTTTCACGAGACCGACCTGCCGGCCGATCCCGAAGTGGCGGCGGGCCTCGAAAACGTCGCACGCACCTTGCAGTCAGAGGGCGCCGAGGTCCGTGACGTGCGGTTGCCGACGCTCGGCGAGTTCGGCGCGGTCAACCGCGTCATCCTGCAGAGCGAGGCCTGGGCGATCCACGGTCCATGGCTGCGCGAGCAACCGGGCGACTACGGCAAGCTGGCGCGCCGCCGGCTGATGCCCGGGGCCTTCATCGGTGCCGGCGACTACGTCCAGGCGCAGCGGCGTCGCCGTGAGATGATCGCCGCCGTCGAGGACGCGCTGCGCGAGGTCGATGTGCTCATGTGCGCCAGCGCGATGGACCCGCCGAGCCGGATCGAGGACGCCGCCGAGACCGAGCGGACCTATCCGCGCCAGGCGCGCACCCCGTTCAACGTCACCGGCCACCCCGCATTGGCGATGATGGCCGGCCTGTCGCGCAGCGGGCTGCCGCTGTCGGTGCAGTTTGTCGGCCGCTATTTCGCCGAAGCCACCCTGTTCCAGGTCGCGCGAGCTTGGGAGCGCGCAGCCGGCACCGACGACAAGCATCCGCCGATTTAAGGTTCGGCACTCCAGATTGGAGAAATACCGCGTCGCCCCCGCGAAAGCGGGGGCCCAGAGCAACAGCCCGTCGCCGCCTCTGGGTTCCCGCTTTCGCGGGAACAACGACTCAAAGTGAGGTGACGGCTGCTTGAGACTGTGGCGGCGCTCAATCACCGCGCCATTTCTTGTAGCCTCGGCGAGCCATCCTGCCGAGACGGTGGGCATTGTCCGTCCAATCGCCCTTTGGCTCGGCCGGGACGGCGGGCTTGCGCATTTCCTTCGCCCATCGGCCGAGGCGGAAGACCTTGTCTGTCCAGTCGCCGGCCGGCGCGCCGGCGTCGCGCAGCCGTTGCTCCATGACTTTCTTCAGGGCCTCGGCATTGGCTCGTTCAGATGGCGTGGCGGCGGGATTCTTCGCCACCGCGGATAGTCCCTGCAATTTGCGGCGCCAGGCCCCGACCGCGCGGGCGAACCGATCGCTGTCCATGCGCGGCCGTGCCCTAGAGCCGGTAGCGGCACTCGACCGGCAGCGGCGCGGCGTGAAAGTCGCGCCGGTTGGTGTCGAGGTTTTCGAGGTTGACGAAGAGGCATTCGTCATGGACGAAGTGCGGCCCAGCGTGCCAGGTCGCGACGTGCAGCTTGATGACCCGGTCGCCCGGCACCCGGAAGGCGACGATGTCCTCGACCCGCGGCCGCGCGTCGTCGCCGAGATCGCCCGGCGGCGCGACGCCGATCAGCCAATCCTTGCCGCCGAGAGAGCCGAGGCATTGCGTCACCCGCCGGTGCCGCGCGATCCGGCTGAAGCCGAGCCCGACATGCGGCAGGTGCATGACCCACAGCCGCGGCTCGCCATTGCCGAGGATGAGCTTCGCCTCGCCCGGCGCCGTCTCGGGGTCGTGGCCGGTGCCGACGCCCTGGCCGCCGGTCTTGAGCGGCGCGATGACCTCGCCATAGGGCGCAAACGCCTCCGCCGTCAGCTCTCGCAGCTCCAGCATGTGGAGCGGCAGCGTGCCCACATCGTTCATCGTCGCCTCCCTTCGATTAGAGGCTGGATTTTGCCACAAGCGTGGCCGTTAATCTCGGCGGTTCTATGGCTCGGGAAAAGAGCGATGGATGTGCGCGGCATTCTGGCCGGCAAGGCGCCGCAGGACGCGCCGGTCACGGTCAAAGGCTGGGTGCGGACACGGCGCGACTCGAAGGCGGGCATCTCGTTTGTCCACCTGTCCGACGGCTCGTCGTTTCATCCGCTGCAGGTGGTGGCGCCCAACACGCTGGCCAATTACGAGGGCGAGGTGCTGAGCCTGACGGCCGGCTGTGCGGTCGAGGCGACGGGCATGGTCGTGCCGTCGCAGGGCAGGGGGCAGAAATTCGAGATGCAGGCCGAGGCGCTGCGCGTGGTCGGCTGGGTCGACGACCCCGACACCTATCCGATCCAGCCAAAGCCGCACACCTTGGAATTCCTCCGCGAGGTGGCGCATCTGCGGCCGCGCACCAACGTCATCGGCGCGGCGACCCGGGTGCGCCACACGCTGGCCCGGGCGATCCACCGCTTCTTCGACGAAAACGGCTTCTTCTGGGTCAACACGCCGATCATTACCGGCTCGGACGCCGAGGGGGCGGGGGCGCTGTTCCGGGTCTCGACGCTCGACCTCGCCAACCTGCCGCGCACGCCTCAGGGCCAGGTCGATTTCGCGCAGGATTTCTTCGGCCGCGAGGCTTTCCTCACCGTCTCGGGGCAGCTTGCCGTCGAGGCCTATTGCCTGGCGTTGACCAAGGTCTACACGTTCGGGCCGACCTTTCGCGCCGAAAACTCGAACACCAGCCGCCACCTCGCCGAATTCTGGATGATCGAGCCGGAGATCGCCTTCGCTGACCTCTCAGACAACGCGACGCTGGCGGAAGCGCTCCTGAAATACACCTTCGCGGCGCTGCTCGACGAGCGCGAGGAGGACCTCGCCTTTTTCGACGAGCGGATCGAGAAGGGGCTGGTCGCGAAGCTGGCGGGGATCGTCGGCTCGGAGTTCGTCCGCATGGACTACGGCGAGGCGATCGGGGTGCTCGAACGGGCGAAAGGACAAAAGTTCGAGTTTCCGGTCGCCTGGGGCATCGACCTGCAATCCGAGCACGAACGCTACCTGACCGAGCGGCACGCGAAAAAGCCGGTCATCGTGATGAACTACCCGAAGGACATCAAAGCCTTCTACATGCGGGTCAATGACGACGGGCGGACCGTCGCGGCGATGGACGTCTTGGCGCCGGGGATCGGCGAGATCGTCGGCGGGTCGCAGCGCGAGGAGCGCCTCGATGTGCTCGACGCCCGCATGGCAGAGCGCGGCATCGATAAGGAGCACTACGCCTGGTACCGCGACCTGCGCCGCTACGGCACCGTCCCCCACGCCGGTTTCGGGCTCGGTTTCGAGCGGACGATCGCCTACTCGACCGGCCTCGCCAACGTCCGCGACGCGATCCCCTTCCCGAGGACGCCGGGGAACGCGCGATGTTAGTCGACCTTATCAGCGTCTGCAAATCGAGGAGGTCTTCACGCTTTTTCGACGACCCGATCAGATACCGCATCTTTGGTCCCGCGCGTCTAGATATGGTAGTTTACCGTTCATCATACGCCGCGGAGCTACCCAATATGGCACGTCAAACAGCCGCGCCCCCATCACCCCAGCCAGCGCGCCTCACCTATCAGGAAAATGCGGGGTGGAATAGACCGGCTTCGGAGGCGCATCGAGGAGATAAGGCAATTCGATCCGCTGACCGTGACAGATCAATGGGATACCCCCCAAATTAAAGCACTGTCCGCATCTATTGACGACACTCTCATCAGGACGTTTGGTGCCGACACTATTGAATATAAAAGGTATAAAGTTGCATCGCAGTTTAATAACGGTCCCTTTAACGCTTCCTATCAGGTTCCAATTCATCTTGTTCATGAGTCTCTTCGTCGTTCACGGGAGCAAAATATCGCATTGCTCGAACAGGCTGTGAAATCACTTGAAGAACAAGTCGCTGAGGACACCGAGATAGGGGCGCCGATTCGAGCTTAAGCCGCCTCCATCTTGGATATATCCAAGGTTTTCATTGTGCA
>DASYUS010000523.1:0-15215 GCA_036000945.1 Allostellaceae bacterium | reverse complement strand
CGTCCGCCTGCCGCAGGTCCGCTACACCCAGCCGCTGGCGCCATGGGGCATCCCCGGCGCGCTGTCGGCGTCGATCGAGGTGCCTGAGACCGATTTCTGGAAGCCGGCGACCGGATTAACGAACTCGGACTCGGCGGCAGGCTTCCCGACCAAGAACAGCGCGCCGGATTTGACCGCCGCCTGGTACATCCCGCAGCCCTGGGGCCATCTGGATTACGCCGCTGTCGTGCGGCCCTCGATGCAGTACAAGGACGGCAACGCGGTCGACAAGACGTTTACCGGCTTCGGCTTTGCCATGGGCGGCGACGTCAAGCCGCAATGGTTCGGCTGGGACCGCGACTACATCGTCTTCCGTGCGGTCGGCGGTTGGGGCATTGGCCGCTACGTCAACAGCAGCGCCAGCATCGCCACGGTCACCAACTTCCCGAATGCGACGACACCGGTGACGCCGGCGCAGGCGGCGCTCGTCACGGTCAAGCCGGTGACGACCTTCGGCGGCGATGTCGGCTACCAGCATCGCTGGTCGCCAACCCTGCGCTCGAACATCAGCGGCGGCTTCTGGCATCAGGACGTCCCGACCAGCCTGTTTGCGATATCGGCGACCGGCACGAACACCGGGGTCAGCGCGGTGTGCTCCAACGTCCCGGCCGGCGCCGCCGGCACCCCGGCGCAGAACGGCGTCGGCGGCTGCGCCATCAACAAGGAGATCATCACCGGGCACTTGAACCTGATCTGGAACCCGGTGTCCTTCCTCGATATCGGCATCGAGTACATCTACGGCCACCGCATGACGGTCTCCAACCTGAAGGGCGACGAGCATGCGCTGGTGAGCCGGTTCCAGATCAACTTCTGATCATCCGGCTAAACCCTCGCGAAACCCCGGTCGGCCCGCCCGACCGGGGTTCTTCGTTTGATCGAACGCGGAGCGTTAAGACTTCCGCGGGTCACGCCCGCGGAGGGCGGGCCGTTTCCGACCAGATTGAGCGATTTCTTCGTCGTCCCCGCGAAAGCGGCGACCCAGGGCGGCCACACGTCGCTCGCCCCCGGCCTTCGCCGGGGCAGGCTCTGGATCCCCGCTTTCGCGGGAATGACGAAGGGAGAAGCGGAACCGGGGCTACTTCGCCGGTTCGAGCGCCGCGGCGGCTTCCCGCTGCCTTGATGCCTCGATCGCGGCAGCTTTCTGCTCGACCAGCGCGACGAGGTGATCGACGATATCGGCATCCTTCAGCCGGTGATCGGCAATCCCGCTGACATAAACCTGATGGGTGTTGCTGCCGCCGCCGGTGAAGCCGATATCGGTTTCGCGCGCCTCGCCCGGGCCGTTGACGACGCAGCCGATCACCGACAGGGTCAACGGCGTCGTGATGTGGGCGAGGCGCTCTTCGAGGACCTCGACCGTCTTGATCACCGGGAATTGCTGGCGCGCGCAGGACGGGCATGAGATCACCGTCACCCCGCGCCGGCGCAGGCCCAGCGATTTCAGCATGTCGTAGCCGACCTTGACCTCCTCGACCGGATCGGCCGAGAGCGAGACACGGATCGTGTCGCCGATCCCGGCCCACAGCAGCATGCCGAGCCCGATCGAGGATTTCACGGTGCCCATGCGCTGCGCGCCGGCCTCGGTGATGCCGAGATGCAGCGGGTAGTCGCAGGATTCCGCAAGCTGCTGGTACGCGGCGACGGCGAGAAACACGTCGGAGGCCTTGCATGAGATCTTGAACTCGAAGAAATCGTTGTCTTCGAGGATCTTGGCATGGTCGAGCGCACTTTCGACCATGGCCTCCGGGCAGGGCTCGCCGTATTTCTCGAGCAGGTCGCGCTCCAGGGACCCGGCGTTGACGCCGATTCGCATCGAGCAGCCGTGATCCTTGGCCGCCTTGATGACCTCGCGGACGCGCTCGGCCGAGCCGATGTTGCCGGGGTTGATCCTGAGGCAGGCGGCGCCGCTTTCGGCCGCCTCGATCGCCCGCTTGTAGTGGAAATGGATGTCGGCGACGATCGGCACCTCGACCTGGCGGACGATCTCTTTCAGCGCCAGCGCCGATTCCTGGTCGGGACACGACACGCGGACGATGTCGGCGCCGGCGCGCTCCAGGGCCTGCACCTGCTCGACGGTCGCCTTGATGTCGTGGGTCACCGTGTTGGTCATCGACTGCACCGTGATCGGCGCATCGCCGCCGACCGGCACCTTGCCGACATGGATCGTGCGGCAAGCCCGGCGCTGGATGTCGCGATACGGTCGGACGCTCATCATCAATCCTCGCGGAATGGACTACCCCAGGTATAGAACGCTTCGGTGACGGAAAAAAGACCGCCCGGTTACCCGCGAGACGCGGTCCCGGCAAGCAGCGCCTCCGGTTCGAGCGCGACGTTGCGGCGCAAGACGCCGATGCCGCCGATCGCCGGCGCCGGCTTGCCGTCGACGACGATGGCGAGCGCCCCGGCGTTGCCGGTGCGCAGCAAGAGGCCGGGCCGCGGCACCCGATAGGTTTCCCCTGCCTTCAGCACGCGCGAGAAAACAACGGCCTGAGTGTCCGCCAAACGCACCTGGATCCAGCAGTCGGCGAGGGCGCGGATGTCGATTTGTCCGCGGTCCGCGGCCGGGCCGGGCGCCGGCGAGGGAGCAGCGGCCGACGGCGCGCTGCTCGCCGGCGGCGGCGCCGCGACCGAAGGCAATGCTGCGGGCTCCGGGCGTGCGGTGGCGTCGGGGCTTGGCGCGCCGGGGGCGGCTCCTGTCGGTGCCGGCGCCACGCCGCGCGGCGCCAGGATCCCCGGGCTGAGCCGCGGGGCGTCCGCCGCCGCGGCGGAGCCGGAACGCGGGGCAGGGCCGGCGCCATCGGAAGGTGCCGCGGTCGGTGGCGGCGGTGGCTGGCGAAGCTCGGCCGGCACCGCGGCGACCCGCTCCGGACGAGCCCGGTCGCCGGTCGACAGGTAGTACCAGGTCCCGTAGCCGAGCAGCGCGAGGATCAGCGCAACCAGGAGGATCGGAACGCCGGGCAGGCTGCGCGCGCCGAGCGGCACCGGCAACGACAGGTCCGGGCGGGATTGCACGTCGGCGGCATCGGCCTTGTAGCTGTCGAGGACGCGGTCGGCGTCGAGGCCGAGATACTGGGCGTAGGCCCGAATGAAACCGGCCGCATAGGCCGGCCCCGGCAGGTCCTCGGTCAGCCCCTGCTCGAGCGCGGCAAGATAAAGAGGCTTGATACGCAGCGCCTCGCCGATCGTGCTGAGGTTGAGGCCAAGCTCTTCGCGGCGCTCGCGCAACAGCGTGCCGACTGCGTACGCACTATCCGGCGGCGCCGGGTCGTCGTCCGCCATTTCGCCGAATGGCGTCTTTATCCGCTGGAACAGGCTCACGCGGCGACCTCGCTACCGCGCCATTCTAAAGCAAACCGGCCGGCCCTGTCGAATCGCGGCGCTCGGCTGGTGAGCGCCTGTCTGGCCGGCTGCCGGCGATGACCGTGGATATCCTATCGTCGGCGGCGCCGCCTTTCCCGTTCACGGCTGAACCGTGGGGTTTGTTCACAGCACGATGGCGTGGTCGCGGGCATAGGCTTCCAGCCAGCGCCGCAGCGAATGGTCGGGGCGGTCGCCGATTTCGTCGAGATAGCACTTAAGCGCCCCTGCATCGAGGCTGCGGATCATCGTCTTGACCGGCCCGACCGCGGGCGCGGTGATCGACAGCGTGCGGAAGCCGAGGCCGATCAGCGCCATCGCGTCGACCGGGTTGCCGGCCATTTCGCCGCACATGCTGAGCGTTGTACCGGCGGCCCGGCATTGCGCGATCACCTCGCGAAACAGCGCCACCATCGGCGCCGACAGGAGATCGTAGCGCTCGGCGAGGCGCGGGTTGCCGCGGTCGCAGGCGAAAAGGAATTGCGCCAAGTCGTTGGTGCCGATCGACAGAAAATCGATGCGCTTCAACAGGGCCGGCAGCTGCCACAGCAGCGAGGGCACTTCGAGCATGACGCCGAGCTTTATCGAGCGCGGCCTCCGGTATCCTTCTGCCGCGGCGCGGACCACCTCTTTGTCGAACAGGCGGCGGGCGGCGTCGAGCTCGGCGATCTCGGCGATCATCGGGAACTTGACGAGAAGATCGTGCCCGGCGGCGGCGCGCAGCAACGCGCGCAATTGCTGGCGCAGCATTGCCGGGCGATCGAGACCGATGCGGATGGCGCGCCAGCCCATCGCCGGGTTGTCCTCAGCGGTGTGCGCCAAATAGGGCAGCACCTTGTCGCCACCGATGTCGAGCGTGCGGAAGACGATCGGCCTTCCGTCGACCTGTTCGTAGGCCCGCCGGTAAAACGCGGTTTGATCGGCGACATCGGGAAAGGCGTGGCGCGTCAACAGCGGGATCTCGGTGCGGAACAGCCCGACCCCGGCGGCGCCGGTCGGGCCCAGCTGAGCGAGGTCGAGCAGCAGCCCGGCGTTGAGCAGGAGCTGGACCTCGACCCCGTCGCGCGTCACCGCCGGGGTATCGCGCAGGGTTTCGTAGAACGCCCGGCGGCGGGTGCGTTCGGCCACCGTCACTGCAACATTCTGCTCGATGTCGGCGCGCGGCCGGATCAGCACCGTCCCGTGCTCGCCGTCGACGATCACGGTGTCGCCCATCTCGATCAGCCGCGTCGCCTCGGCGACCCGGCCGACGACCGGGATGTCGAAGGCCCGGGCGACGATCGCGACATGGGCAGTGGGAGAACCTTCCTCGAGCACCAGCCCCTTGATGCGCCGGTGCGCGTAATCCAACAGCTCGGCCGGCCCCATCGCGTGGGCGACGAGGATGAATTCCGCCGGCATCTCGGGAGCGGCCATCCCGGGCGTCTGGCCGGAGAGAAACTGCTGCAGCCGGTTGGCGAGATCTTCCAGATCGTAGAGCCGCTCGCGCAGGTAGGGGTCGGTCACCTGCATCATGCGGCCCCTGGTCTCGTCACGCACCTTCTGCACTGCCGCTTCGGCGGTAAGGCCGCTGCGCACCGCTTCGGTGATCCGCCCAAGCCAGCCGCGGTCGGCGGCGAACATGCGGTAGGTTTCGATGATGTCGCGGTGTTCGCCGGGCCCGAGACCCCGGCTGGCGTCGACCAGCCGGTCGATCGCGTCCTGCATTGCCCGAACGGCCTGGCGCAAGCGCTCGTGCTCGGCCGCGACATCCTCGGCGACGACTTGGCGAATCACGACCTTCGGCTCGTGCAACAACGCCGGGCCGATCGCCAGGCCCGGGTTGAGGCGGATGCCGTCGAGCCGCACCGGCAGCGAGGCGCCGACGCGGCTTTGCGCCATCTCCAGCGGGTTGACCAGCTCGCCGCTGGCGACCAACTCGGCGACAATCATCGCGATCGTCTGCAGTACCTCGCCTTCGTCCTCGGTGTACTGGCGCGGCGTCCGGTTCTGCACAACGAGGACGCCCGACACCCGTCCGTTGCGGAGGATCGGCACACCCATCAGCGAGTGGTAGATCTCCTCGCCGGTTTCCGGACGGTAGGCGAAATCGGGATGCGACTGTGCGTCGGCCAGCGCCAGCGGCCGAGCATTGGCGGCGATCAACCCGACGAGGCCCTCGCCGACCCGCAGCCGGGTGCGATGGACGGCCTCGGGGCGCAGCCCCTCGGTGGCGAACAGCTCGAGCACCTCGCCGGCGCGCATGACGTAGGCCGAGCACACCTCGGCAACCATTTCGGCGGCGACCACCCGGACGATCCGGTCGAGCCGCTCCTGGGCGCTGCCCGAGCCGGCCATGATGCCGCGCAGCCGACGCAGCAGGCGGCGGATCGCGGTGACGTGCCCGTCCGCATTGCCCGTGGCAATGAAAGGGGCGCTTCCCGACGCGCTCTCTGTCGCGGTCCCCGGCTTGCTCTCCGGCGGGGCGTTGCCGATGACCTCGCTCATGCGCCGGAATCCGCAGCGCCCCGGGATTGCGGCGATGCCCACGACGGGGGCGCGCGGCGGCTGATTACCGCGAGCGCCTGGTCGACCAGCTCGGCGAGGATCTCGGCGGTGCTTTGCTCGCGGGTTACCATTCCGACGCTCTGTCCGGCCATCAGCGACCCGGTCTCGACATCGCCGTCGATGACTGCCCGTCGCAGCGCCCCAGCCCAGAAATGCTCGATTTCGAGCTGGGCGTCCTTTTGCCCCAGCTCGCCACGGTTGAAACGGTCGATGACCTGGCGCTGCACATCGCGGAACCGTTCGCTCGCCGGGTTGACGAGGGCGCGCACCGGGATCACCGGAAACCGCGCGTCGAGCTGGACCGACGGCATCGCGTCGCGCGCGGCGGCGCGGATGAAGGCGCGTTTGAAGTGCGGATGGGCGATCGATTCGTGGGCGCAAACAAAACGCGTGCCGAGCTGAACCCCGGCGGCTCCCATCTCGAGATACGATAGCATCGCCTCACCGCGCCCGATCCCGCCGGCGACAAAGACCGGGATATCGGCGAGATGCGGCAGGATCTCCTGTGCCAGTACCGCCGTCGATACCGGCCCGATATGGCCGCCGGCCTCGCTGCCCTCGATGACGATCGCGTCTGCACCGATGCGCACGAGCTTTCTCGCCATGACGAGCGCCGGCGCAAAGCAGATGACGCGCGCACCGCCGTCGCGGATCCGCTGGATCGCCGCCGCGGCGGGAATGCCGCCGGCGAGCACGACGTGGCTGACGCGCCGCGCGATGCAGACGTCGATCAGCTCGGTCAGCTGCGGGTGCAGCGTGATCAGATTGACGCCGAACGGTTTCCGGGTCAGCGCCGCGGTGGCGGCGATCTCCTCGGCCAGCCGGTCGGGAATCATCGCGCCCGAAGCGATCACGCCGAAACCGCCGGCATTCGAGATGGCGGCGACCAGGTTGCGCTCGGACACCCAGGTCATCGCGCCGCCCATGATCGCAAGATCGGTGCCGAGAAAGGCGCGCCCGCGCGTCCACAGCCGATCGAGATCGGCGCGGGCTATGCCGGCTTCGCTCAGCGGTCGACCGCCGCACGGCGCAGCCCCGGATGGACGGCTTAGGCGATCGGTCGCTGCCAGACCCTCGCTCATCCGGGGTCGTCGAGCCCGTAGGCGGTGTGCAAGGCGCGCACCGCGAGCTCGGTATATTCGGCGGCGATCAAGACGCTGACCTTGATCTCCGAGGTCGAGATTACCTGGATGTTGATGCCCTTGTCGGCCAGCGTCTGAAACATCTGCTTGGCGACCCCGGCATGGCTGCGCATGCCAACGCCGATCACCGAGATCTTGACGACGTTCGAATCGGGCCGCAGCGACTGAAAGCCGAGCCGACCGCGGGATTCCTCGAGCACCGCCACGGCGCGGTCGAGATCGCTGCGCGCCACGGTAAAGGTCAGATCGGCGGTCTTGCCGTCCTCGGAGGCGTTCTGCACGATCATGTCGACATTGATCGCGTGGTCGGCGAGCGGGCCGAAAATCGCCGCCGCGACACCGGGGCGGTCGGCGACGTGCTGCACCGTGATCTTGGCCTCGTCGCGGCTATAGGCGATGCCGCTGACCACCCGCTGTTCCACGATCTCGTCCTCGTCGACCACTAGCGTCCCGGGAGTGTCGGAAAAGCTCGACAAGACCTGGAGGCGCACGCGGTATTTCATCGCCAGCTCGACCGAGCGCGTCTGCAGCACCCGCGCGCCCTGCGACGCCATCTCGAGCATCTCTTCGTAAGTGATTCTACTCAGCTTGCGGGCGTTGGCAACGATGCGCGGATCGGTGGTAAAGACCCCGTCGACGTCGGTGAAGATGTCGCAGCGGTCGGCGTTGAGCGCAGCGGCGAGCGCCACCGCCGACGTATCCGACCCGCCACGCCCGAGCGTGGTGATGCGCCCGCGCGGCCCGATCCCCTGAAACCCGGCGACGACGGCGACCTGCCCCTCAGCGAACCGGCGCACGATCTCGGCGGTGTCGATCGCCTCGATCCGCGCCTTGCCGTGCACGCCGTCGGTGCGGATCGGGATCTGCCAGCCGAGCCAGGAACGCGCATTGATCCCGAGCGCCTGCAGCGAGAGCGCCAGCAGCCCGGCCGTCACCTGCTCGCCGGACGCGACGACGACATCGTATTCGCGCGCGTCATGCACGCGGCTTGTCTCCCGGGTCCACTCGACGAGCCGGTTGGTCGCACCGGCCATCGCCGAGACGACGACCGCGACCTCGCTGCCGGCATCGACCTCGCGCTTCACCCGCTCGGCCGCAGCTGCGATGCGATCGATGTCCGCGACCGACGTCCCGCCGAATTTCAGAATAACGCGCGCCATCGCTCTCTCGTAATGCCGTCTCGACCCCACCGCAACGCCTGCGTCGGCAAAGACGGCCCGAAGCAGGGTCCGGGGACGGTATTGCCGCGGTGCCCGCGGCTCAGCATATTCAATTTCGAGCAGGTGCGGAGCCGAGGGTATGGACGAGTTCGGCGATACCGTAGACCGCGAGGATGTCGGCCGATTCGCCGCCCGGGCCGCGAACTGGTGGGACCCGTCGGGCAGCTTTCGCCCGCTCCACCAGATAAACCCCGCGCGCATCGATTTCATCCGCCGCCAATTGCTTGTGCATTTTGGCCGCGATGCGCGCTCGCTTACCCCATTCACCGGGCTCAGCCTCGCCGATATCGGCTGCGGCGGCGGGCTTGTCGCCGAGCCGGTGACCCGGCTCGGCTTCCGGGTCACCGGCATCGATGCCGGTGCGGCGGCCATCGCCACGGCTGCTGCCCACGCCGAGGCGAGCGGCCTTGCGATCGACTACCGAGTCGCCGATATCGAGACGCTGGCCGGCGAGGGTGAGCGCTTCAATGTCGTCCTCGGCCTCGAAATCATCGAACACGTTGCCGATCGCGACGCCTTTTACGCCGCGCTCGGCCGGCTGGTCGCGCCGGGCGGCGCCTTTATCGGCGCGACCTTGAACCGCACCGCGCGGTCCTGGGCGCTGGCGATCGTCGGCGCCGAGTATGTTCTCGGCTGGCTGCCGCGCGGCACGCATGACTGGCGCCAATTCGTCCGCCCATCGGAATTCGTGCTCGGCCTGCGCCGTGCCGGCCTCGCGACGACCCGCCTCGCCGGGCTCGGCTATGACTGGCGCCGCGGCGAATGGGGCGAATCGGAGGATCTATCCGTCAACTACATGCTGGCGGCTAGGCGTCGGTCGGCGTGACCCATGGGATGCGGCCGAAGGTGATGCCCTCCTCGGCCAGCTCGCGCGATTCTTCCGAAGTCGCCTCGCCGTAAATGCCGTGCGGATCGACTTCGCGATAGTGGATGCGGCGCGCTTCCTCGGCAAAGCGCTCGCCGACATAGTCGCAGTTGGTCTCGATCTGGCGGCGCAGCTCGATGAGCGCTGCGCGCATTTGGGCCGGCGACGGCGCCGGTGTCTTGTCGCGCGAGCGGCCAATATTGGGCGCCATCAGCGCCTTCTCGACCTGGGTGTCGCCGCAATCGGGACAGACGATCTCGCCGGCCTTCTGCTGGGCCGTGAAGCCGTCGCCGTCGCGAAACCACGCCTCGAATTCGTGGCCCGCAGCGCAGCGCACCGTGAACAGGATCATCGAGAAAACCTCCGGATCCGCCTGTCTACACCCGGGTGCCGACTTTTAGCAATAATCCGCCGAGAGTGCTAACCATGGATGAAAATGCTCCTTCCGCCTGGGTGCGGCGCTTTGCCCCGCTGATCCGGCCGGATGGCCGGGTGCTCGACCTCGCGGCAGGCGCCGGGCGCCACACCAGGCTGCTCCTCGATATGGGGTTTCGGGTGACCGCCGTCGACCGCGAGGCTGGACAATTGCAGCGGTTTGCTGCTGCGCGATGCGACATCCGCGCGACCGACCTGGAGACGGGCGAGAAGTGGCCGCTCGGCGGCGGCTACGACGGCATCGTCGTCACCAATTACCTGCATCGCCCGCTGTTCGCGCCGCTCGCCGCCGCGCTCGCGCCCGGCGGCATCCTGATCTACGAGACGTTTGCCGCCGGCAACGAACGCTTCGGTCGCCCGCGCAACCCCGATTTCCTGCTCCGCCCTGGCGAACTCCTCGACGCCTTCGCCACGCTGACAACGATCGCCTTCGAGCAGGGCGAGGTCGGCCTGCCGCGCCCGGCAGTCGTTCAGCGCATCGCCGCAACCGCCGGACCATTAGGTCGGCTGCCGACAGCGGGCTACTGAGAGACCAGCGAGCCATCGCGCTCGCTGCGGCGACGATCCGTTTTTGCCCGGGCGGCGGCTACGCCACAATCTTGAAGTCACTGGCGGTCAGGGCGAGGCCGGTTGATAGGGTGGCGAATTGCGTCGCCCCGCCGACGCCGTTGCCATTCGAATCGTAGATCAACGCGCCGGTGCCGTCGTTGTAGACGATGCGGTCGTCAGCATCGGCGGCGGCGCTGCCGACGAAGAATGCGCCAGCCGCCAAAGTGGTTCCGGCTGCCCCGGTATTCGTAAAGATCGAATGACTCAATAGAAACGTGTCGTCGACGCTGCTGAAGTTGAAGACTGTGTCGACATTGCCTGCCCCAAGGGCAGTGTCGAACAGGAACGAATCGTTCCCGGTGCCGCCCGTCAGCGAGTCGTTGCCGTTGCCGCCGTCGAGCGTGTCGGCGCCGCCACCGCCATCGAGCGTGTCGGTGCCGTTGCCGCCGTCGAGCGTGTCGTTGCCGGCGCCCCCTGTCGCGACGTCGGCACCAACGCCGCCGGTGAACACCAGTTTCTGCGTCGCGCTCGCCACCGCGGCGTTGACAGTGTCGGCAAAGCCGCCGCCGATGACACGGAGGGTGCCGCCGACGTTGGTGAAATTGTTGGCAGTCAAGGTCAGCGAATTGGCGCCGGCCCCGGCCAATACAAACGTCTCGACGCCCTTGACGTTGTCGGCATGGATCGTGCCCGCCGTGGTCACCAGTAATTCGTCATTGCCGGCGCCGCCGGTCACAATATCTGTCGCGGCTAGGTTGCCCGCGGTGAAGACGAAGACGTCGTTTCCGGCGCCACCGGTGAAGGTGTCGGTTGCTGCGCCACCATACATCACGAGCCGATGCGCGGCGTTGGTGACGAGCGAGCCATTGACGCTGTTGCCGCCGCTGCCATTCCCGCCATAGATCCGGATCAGCCCGCTGGCGACCAGGGTAAAATTCGCGTCGTGCAGCGTCAAAGAGTTCAGCGCAGCGCCATCGGCCAACTGGTAGAGCTCGACGCCATCGACCCCGGCCGCGGCCACGGTTCCGGCGCTCGTCATCATCAGTTCGTCCTCCGGGCCGTCATTGCCGTGGACGATGTCGGCGCCCTGCAACGTGCTCGCCGAGAACTGAAATATGTCATGTACCCCACTGCCGCCGGACAGCGTATCGTTGCCGGCGCCGCCGACGATCGTCACCGAGTCAAGGCTGACGGTCGAAGCATCGACGGTGTTGTTGCCGCTGCCGCCGATGACGGTGATCCGCAGGTTGTTGACATCGGCGAAATTCGCGTCGGTCAGGGTGAGGCTGTGACCGACGGTACCGACTAGGTTTACCGTCTTGAAGCCCGACATTCCGGTCATATCAGCGACGCCCGTCGGATTGAAATCGACCTCGGCATTGCCACCGCCGAGCACTCTCCCGACGAATTGGGCGCCGGCCTTGACGAACAGCAGGTTCGCGCCGACGCCGTTGCCCATCTGTACCGCCGTGCCGGCGGTGCCGCCGGTGCTGGCGATCGTCCCAGCATTGGTCAGGGTCAGGCTGCCCGATGTGGAATTGTAGACGCCAATAGCGCCGGTGATCTGACCGTTGTTGGTTATGCTGCCGCCGGCGATGCTCACCCGAACGCCGTAGCCACCGCCGGCGATCGTGCCGGCCGCGTTGTTGGTGATGCTGCCCCCGCCCTTGAGGTAGACGCCGCTGAGCGTGCCGGTGGCTTTAATCGTCCCGTTGTTGGTGACGGTGAGCGGGGTGCCGCGGTTGTAGACGCCGTTGGCTGCCCCGGAAATCAGGGCGCCGAGCTTATTCGTCACAGAACCGCCGCCGTTGAGGTAGAGTCCGTTCGATGTCGAGCTCAGGATCGAACCGTAATTGGTCACCGTCCCGGTGCCGCCGCGAAACAGGATCCCCGTGCCGGGCCCCGCGATCAGGCCTTTGATCGCGCCGTTTGTCCCGTTGGTGACGATCGCGCTGCCGTGAACATAAACGACCGCAGCGACACTGGCTGGCGCCGCCGTTGTGATCGTTCCGGCATTGAACAGGGTGCCGCCGCCATCGAGCGCGACGCCCGTGCCCCGAAGTGTGCCGATTGCCAGGATCTTCCCGAAGTTTGTCGCGGTCGCCGGTGCGTGGCTGGCGAAATAGACGCCGGTCCCGTTGCCGGTGATTAGCGCATTGGTGACCGCTGCCGAGCCGTTGGTGACACGCCCGCCGTCGATAATCGAGACTGCCGCGGAGGTGCCGCTGACGCTGACCGTGGCAAAGTTCGACACGGTACCGAGGCCGCCGGCGATGTTGATGGCGTTGCCGCTGGTGCCAGTGACCGTCGCCGCGGTTGAGCCGGGCGCACCATTGTTGACGACGCCACCGGCCGCCAGCTTGATCGCGAACCTGCCGGAGATATGACCGAAATTGATGACGGTCCCGGGGTTGTTGCCAAAGTAGACGGCGGTGCGCGGGCCCTCGATCGTCGCCGCGGTCGAGAGACTGGCGCCGTTGGTGACGGTGCCGCCCGCCTGCAGAACGACCGTGCTGTAAGTCCCGCTGTTGCTCATCGTGCCGAAATTGCTGACCGTCCCGGCGGCGCCGCGGATCGCCACGGCGTGGCCGCCGGCGGCGATCAGCGCTGCGGTGTTACCGGTGCCGCCGTTCGAGATGCGGCCGCCGGCGCTCAACCGAACTGCGGAATCGAGGTGCGTCGTACCGGTCGCGACGATCGTGCCGGAATTGCTCACGGTGCCCGGCGCGCCGCGGATCACCACCCCGTAGTTGTTTCCCGCGATTCGGGAGGAGGTATTGCTGTTGGTAACGCTGCCGCCCTGCATCAATTCGATGCCGGCGCCAGTCGTGCCGGTGTTTTCGATCGTGCCCAGGTTGGTAATATCCCACGGAAACAGCGCGGCTCCGTAGACCACATCGGCATCGCTCGCCGACACCGTGCCGGTGATCGTGATGGTGGCCTGCGTCGCCGGGTCGTTGAGAATGATACCCGCCACGAGCCATCTCCCCCAATTGATCGAGCCGGCGATCGGGGCGCGCCTAGCCTTGCGCGGAAGGCGCTGCCGTGGCGCACCTAGCCGTTCGATTATTTATGATTACCCTTTAGGAGGGTATCGCCGCGCCATCAGACGTGTAAATAACGAAAGATGGTTAAAAGACGGAGCCGCTGCGGCAATCGGCTCGGGATTTGGCAAAGGCTAAATCATTCGACCGCCAGCGGCCGCGGGGCCAGCTCCGGCGGCGTAAAGCCGCGGTCGTGGGTTAGCGAGGGCACCGAGCGGCGCGCCTCGGCGATCCGCGCCGGATCGATGCGCGCGGTGATAAAGCCGACCTCTTCGCCGCCATCGGCCAAGACCTCGCCCCACGGGTCGACGATCAGCGAGTGCCCATAGCTCCGCCGCCCGGCGGTGTGCTCGCCCCACTGCGCCGGGGCGAAAACGAAAGCGCCGTTCTCGATCGCCCGCGCGCGCAACAGCACATGCCAATGCGCCCGCCCGGTCGGCACCGTGAACACCGACGGCACGCTGAGGAAGTCGGCCCCGGCCTGGGCCAGCGCGCGATAGAGGTGCGGGAAGCGCACATCGTAGCACACGCTGATGCCGAGCCGGCCCCACGGCGTCTCGGCCAACACGGTGCGCCGGCCGGGGCGGTAGGCGTTGCTCTCGCGATAGCTTTCGCCACTGGCCAGGTCGATGTCGAACATGTGGATCTTGTCGTAGCGCGCGACGATCCCGCCGCCCGCATCGATGAGGAACGAGCGGTTGGCGAGCCGGGTTTCACCGGGCTCGGCGCCCGGTTCGCCGGCGGGATCGATGACCAGCGAGCCGAGCAGCAGCCAGGCCCCCAGCTCCTGCGCCAAGGCCCGCATGCCGGCGAGGAACGGGTCGTCGGCTTCGCGCCGCGCCTTGTCGCGCCGGCGCCGGCCGCTCTCGATGAAGTTGCTGGCCTCGGGGGTCGTGATCAATTCGGCGCCGGCGTCGCGCGCCCGGCGGATGAGACCCTCGACCTGCCGCAGATTGGGCTCGGGGTCGGGCCCGGCGGTGAACTGGATGCAGGCGGCGGTGAACGGCCCGGGGGAGGAATCCGTCATGCGCCGATCCCCAGCTTGGCATCGAGCCGGCCGGCCCGGTCGAGCGCCGCCATCTCGTCGCTACCGCCGATATGCTCGCCGTCGATGAAGATCTGCGGCACCGAGGTGCGCCCACCGGCGCGCCGGACCATCTCCTGGCGCCGCCGCGGCTCCTCGTCGATGTCGATCTCGGTAAAGGTGACGCCCTTCTTCTTCAGCAGCGCCCGCGCCCTGGCGCAATAGGGGCACCACATCGTCGCATACATTTCCACCAAGACCATCGCCGCCGTGCTCCGTAATTTTGTCCGGCCTGCCCCGCCACAACCCCCGCTGGCGGCACCCGAACCGCAGTGGGCCACATGTGGCGCGCCGCTGGCAACAAGGCAACGCGCGATCGCCGCATAACTCTCGCCACAAACGGCGGGAGGGGGAGGGCGGCGGAGCTCCGCCGCGTTCGGGCTCCGCGTTCGAGAAGCAGAAGGTGGTGGCGCCGGTGCGGCAGTCGCGCCGCGGGAGGCTGGCGGCGGTTCACACGATGGTGAAGTTGCCGCTGCCCAGGGCGAGGCCGGTGGACAAGAGGGCGAACTGCGTTGCGCCGCCGGCGGCGTTGCCGTTCGCGTCGTAGATCAGCGCGCCGGTGGCGCCGTTGTAGATGATGCGGTCGTCGGCATCGGCCGCGGTGCTCCCGGTGACGAAGGCGCCGGCCGCCAACGTGCCGGGCGCACCGACAGCCGTGAACACGGCATCGTCCAGCAGGATCTTGTCGGCGAGGGTATTGAAGTCGAAGATCTGGTCGATATTGGTCGCCCCGAGGGCGGTGTCGAAGCGGAACGAGTCGTTGCCGCCGCCGCCGGTCAAGAGGTCGTTGCCGAGGCCGCCGTTGAGCGTGTCATTGCCGCCGCCGCCGGTCAGCGTGTCGTTGCCGCCGCCGCCGATGAGCACGTCGTTGCCGGTGCTGCCGTTGAGCGTATCGTTGCCGGCGTTGCCGTTGAGCGTGTTGTTGCCGCCGCC
>DASYUS010000522.1:0-6482 GCA_036000945.1 Allostellaceae bacterium | reverse complement strand
CCTCTCCCCGCTGGCGGGGAGAGGGCGGGGGTGAGGGGCAAGCTCTATCAGCAACGCTCCGGCGTAGCGCAGGAAATTTTCGGCGTTGCCCGGGCCGCCTTCGGCGAGATAGCGCCACAGCCTGCGGCATGCGTCGGCCGGTACGGTCGAAAGCCGCGCGAGTTCGACGTCGGGCCGGTCGTCGCCGGGCAGCAGCGCGAGGGGAATGCGATGCTCGCGGCAGGTCTCGACCAGCCGTTCGACGCCGTAGGGCCAATAGGCGCTGCCGCCAAGGAGACGCGCGATGACGAGGCGGGCCTGGGCGACAAGCTCCATGTAGAGATCGACGGAGAAATTGTGGCCGAGGCGCAGCACCGGTGCGAGCCGCAGGGTCGGCGCCGCGGACCTTTCGGCCCGCCGGTGGTTCTGCGCCGCGGCAAGCAGCGAAATCTCGGTGTCGGCGCTCGCCAGCACGACGATGTCGCCCGGCGTCTGGGCGAGATCGACCGCCGTCGATCCGTCCGCAATCGTTCCCGGCTCGGTGGCGAGAAGATGCATGTCAGATCGCCGCGAGCGCCGAGCGGATCGCCACGCGGTCGATCCCCTTCTGGCCGATGACGACGAGCCGGGTCGCCCGTTTCTCGCCCGGCAGCCAGGGCCGGTCGAAATGCTGCGCGATGCGGTCGCCGACCGCCTGGACGACCTGCCTGCGGTCGCGGTCGGGGACATCGAGAAAGCCCTTGATCCGCAGAACGTCATGGGCGCGGATCAGTGCCGCGAGGCGGGTGCGGAACACAGCATTGTCTGCGACCGGCCCGCGCTCGACGACAAAGCTGTCGAAATCGTCGTGGTCGTGCTCGGCTTCGAGATCGTGGCACGACGGGCGGGACGCGAGATCATCCTCGGCCGCCGCGGCAAGTCCGAGCGCTACCGTAGCCGCGACCCGGCCCTGCTCGGCCTCGACCAGCTTCACGCCCGGCCGCAGCCGCGCTTCAAGGTCTCGGCGCAGCCCCGCGAGCCGGTCAGCCGCGACAAGGTCGGTCTTGTTGAGGATGACGAGGTCGGCGCAGGCGAGCTGGTCGCCAAACACCTCTTCGAGCGGGTTGTCGTGATCGATCGCCGGGTCGGCGAGCCGTTGCCGCGCGACGGAATCGGGGTCTGCCGCGAAACGCCCCTCGGCCGCCGCCGCGGCGTCAATCATCGTCACCACCCCGTCGACGGTAAGGCGGGTGCGGATCTCGGGCCAGGCAAAGGCCCGCACCAAGGGTTTCGGCAACGCGAGCCCCGAGGTTTCGACGACGATGTGGCCGGGCGGCTCGGCGCGGTCGATCAGCCGGGTGAGGGTCGGCAGGAAATCGTCGGCGACGGTGCAGCACAGGCAGCCATTTGCCAGCTCGACGATATTCTCCTCGGTGCAGGCCGCATCGCCGCAGCCGAGCAGCACCTCACGGTCGATACCGAGCTCGCCGAACTCGTTGACGATGATCGCGAGGCGATGGCCCGCGGCCGTGGCGAGCAGATGGCGGACGAGGCTGGTTTTGCCGGCGCCGAGAAAGCCGGTGACGATCGTCGCGGGAATGCGGCGCACGGCTAATACCCCCACCCCAACCCTCCCCCGCTAGCGGGGGAGGGGGTCCATTGGGACGCGTCAGCGACCTTGCCCGCTATTAACCCTCCCCCGCTAGCGGGGGAGGGCAGGGTGGGGGAATTGCAGGCGAGACGCCCGCGATCCGAGCGCCAACTCACTGCAAGTCTCCATCGCCCTTCAGCACCAGCGGCAGGCCGGCGGCGACGAAGACGACGCGATCGGCGAGCGCGGCGACTTCCTGGTTGAGCCGGCCGGCGGCGTCGCGGAAGCGGCGGCCGAGCGGGGTTTCCGGCACGAGGCCGAGCCCCACTTCGTTGGCGACCAGCACAATGGGACCGGCCGCGTCGCGCAGCGCCATGCGCAATGCCGCAAATTCCGCGTCGAGCGGCTGCTGCGCCATCATCAGGTTCGACAGCCACAGGGTCAGGCAATCGACCAGCAAAGGGCGCTCCGGGGTCGTCGCGGCGATCGTTTCCGCCACGGCGAGCGGCGCCTCGACGGTCTGCCAGAAGGCGCCGCGCCGGGCACGATGCGCGGCGATCCGTTCGGCCATCTCCGCATCGCCCGGCTCGGCAGTCGCGCAATAGGTACCGCATCGCGCCGCGCCTTCGACAAACGCCTCGGCAAAACGGCTCTTGCCCGAGCGGGCGCCGCCCAGGACCAAGGTCAGCGGGGGCAGCTTTGCCCCGTAGGGTGACGACAAAGGCTCCTCCTCCGCCCGAGGAATCGTGCCGGCTCTTCCCTCCGTGCGGAGGGCGGCGATGCGGAGGTCTCCTGGCTCGGGGTCGTCGCCCGCGGCGCCTTCCCGGCCGCCCCCGGAGGGGCTCGGCCAGTGGCGGATGCCGCGGGCTCGCCGCTAACAGTTGCGGGGGCAGCGCCGGTCTTGCACCGGACTTCCCTGTCGCATCGCAGGCGCGACGCTAGCACGCCGCCGACAGGATCGCCAGCGCCTCACGCTAGCGCGGCGGGCGGTTGACGGTGACGACGCGCCAGCCGTGGCCCATGCCGGGGCCGTCGATGTGGTCGATGCGGGTCACCGAGCAGTTTTCCATCGTGAAGGCGAGGCACGCTTCCGGTTCGAGGCCGAGCGCAAGGCCGAGCGCCGAGCGGATCGTTCCGCCATGGGCGACGGCGATGATGTCGCGCCCGCGGTTGGCGTCGAGCACCCGGTGGATGGCGCGGGCAACCCGCTGCATCATGTCGACAAAGCTCTCGCCGCCGGGCGCCCGCTCATGCGCCGGTGCGTGCCAGAAGCGGTGGAAGGCGCCGCCGCGCGACTCGTGCAGCTCCTCGTATTTGAGACCCTGCCAGGCGCCGAAATCCTGCTCGGCGAGGTCGGGGATCGCCGGCGCGTCGGGGCCCGGGATCGGGTCGGGGCCGGGCAGTCCGGCATGCACGATCGCCCGCGCGGTCTCGTGGGTGCGGCGCAGATGGCTGGTCACCCACACAGCCTCGCGCGGCAGCTGGCGCGCCAAGCCGGAAAATACCGCGTTATCGGTGCAGTCGCACGGCATGTCCTTCTGGCCGTAAATGCGTCCGTCATGGTCGACCGGCGCGTGCCGCACCCACCAGAAGCGCGTCGTCGTCGCAGCGCCGCCGACGCCGCCCGCACCGATCGCCCCGGTGCTGAACGGCGAGATTTTATTGCCGGTCGCGCTCATTTCGCCGCCGCCACGAGCAGTATCACGATCTCTCCGATCTGCTGGAAAAAGCCCAGAACATCGCCGGTGTAGCCGCCGATCTGGCGTTGCGCAAGGATTGCGGCGAGCGCCACCGCGCCGCCGGTCAGCAGGAGCGCGATGGCACCGGTGCGCGGCCCGAGCACCGCGAGCGCGATTGCCGCGCCGAACACTGCCGCGATGCTGGCGACAGCGAGGCTCGGCCGGCCGGCCGCGGCACCGAGCCCGTCTGCGCGGGCCGGCGCCAGCACCCGCATCAGCGGCGGCAGCGCGCCGCGCGAGGCGGCGTGCGCCGCAATCAGCGCAAGGCCGGCATGGATCGGGTCGCCGATCGCGGCGAGCGCGGCGGCGCGCAGCGCGATGCTAAGCACGAGCGCGACGATGCCGAAGCTGCCCTGCCGGCTGTCGCGCATGATCCGGAGCTTTGCCTCGCGATCCTTGCCGCCGCCGAAGCCGTCGATTGTGTCGGCCAGGCCATCCTCGTGGAAGGCACCGGTGAGAGCGAGGCCGGCGGCGACCGCGATCAGCGCCGCGACGGCATCGCTGCAGCCTAGCAGTTGGGAAGCGAAAAACGCCAGCGCACACACCGCGCCGATCCCGGCGCCGACCAGCGGAAACGCCCATCCCGCCGCGGCGACGGCGCCGTCGGCCGGCGCGGGCAGACCGACCGGCAGCCGGGTCAGCAACGCGATCGCGGTGGCAAAATCGTCGAACGGGCCGCTTCGCGCATCCATGGCCGCGACGATAAGAGAATCTCACCCGTTGGTGTAGGGACGCAGCGTTGCCTCGATTATCTCAAGGCGATCCACCACGCCGCCGCGATACCGCCAAGCGCCAGCAGGACGAGTACGGCAGCGGGTGCCGCAGCGGTGCGTCCGCCGGCAAAAGCGACCGTAAAGGCTGCCTTGACCAGGTTGTTCGACGAGGCGGCGATCAGGATCGCCGCGACGCCGGCGTTGGCGACCAGCGGCGTGGCGCCGCCGGCGGCAATGTTGACCACGAATGGATCGATATCGGTGGCGCCGACGATGGCGGCCAGGCCAAAGATGCCGCGTTCGCCGAATTGGCCGCGGGCCCAGGTCGAGACCAGCGAGATCACCACAAACAGCACTGCGAAAATGAAGGCGGCGGTGAGCTCCAACGGGTTGGCGGGCGACGTTGCGACAGCCTCAGGTTCGATCGGTGTGGCGCGCGCCCGATACCACAACCCGGCGCAGCCCAGACCGAGGATCGCCAGCACCAGCAGCGCCGGCGCCAGGCTGCCGGCCAGCGGCAGGTTGAATACGCCGACGATGATCAACACACGGAGATACATGATCGCCGT
Source organism: Allostellaceae bacterium (assembly GCA_036000945.1). Taxonomy (GTDB): domain Bacteria; phylum Pseudomonadota; class Alphaproteobacteria; order ATCC43930; family CGMCC-115725; genus DATARH01. The sequence goes on along the minus strand of DASYUS010000522.1, from coordinate 1,912 downwards.
CGTCAGCATGATGCCGGTCTGCGCCTGCCGCACCGCCGCAGGCTCGGTGTCGGTGCTGGCGCGCCGAGCCAACACGACGGTCGTCGCGGTCGAGGAGTAGAGCCCGCCGAGCACCGCCAGCCAAAGACCGCCGCGGGGCGGGGCGACATAGCGCTGCAGCAGGTAGCTCGCATAAGAAACGGTAGTCACCGCGAGTACCGCCAGCCACACCTGATACGGCGTGATCTCGGTGAGGTCCGTCACCGGCTCGCTCGGCAGGAATGGCAAGATGAGGCCCGTCAGGACCAGGAACTTGCCGGCGGTGATGATCTCGGCGGTCTCGATGCGCCGGGCAAAGCCGTGCAACTTCTCCCGCGCCGTCAGCAGCAACACCGCCGCGACGGCGACGCCGATCGCCATCCACGGCGGCTCGGCGAGGGCGATGGGTCCCAGGAGATAGGCCAGGACGTTGCAGATCGGCACCATCAAACCGACGTTCGGCCGACCTTCCCGGTCGACCTCCTCGACGTGCCGCCAATAGTAGCAGGTCAGCCAGAGGCCGAGGACGAGGAGGCCGACGGTGAGCGGCAACAGGTGCTGGGTGTCGAGCCGGTAGAGCAGGCCTCCGGCGAGCGCCAGCAGCGGAAACGTGCGCACGCCACCCGGCCGCGCCTGGCCGCCGTGGCCGTAGAACTCCTCGAAGGCCAGGCCGAAGAAAAACCCGAGGCCGAGCAGCAGCAGGAAGCCGCCGATCGGCGGGAGCGTCGCCATCGTCGGCGGAGCCGGGGCGGCTCACGCCGCCATTCGGGCAAGCCGCGCCATGCGGTAGCGCATCGCCTGCCAGGCGAGGCGGCTGACAATAAGGCCGAGCCGGCCGTTCGGCGTCAGCCCGATCGCCTTCAACAGCATCGCGACGGCGCGCTCGACATGGTGCGGCCGGTAGAGCGCGAAGGCGCGCCTCGCATAGGCGCGGCTGCAAGTGCGCCGCACATAAGGTCGGTCCTCTTCGTTGGCGGCGTAATAGGCGTAGGCCAGCTCGTCGTCTTCCGCTTCGGCGACCCGTCCGAGCGCGACGCGCAGCCGCCCGAGCCGCCCGATCGGCTCGCGCGCCAGGTAGCGGTCGAGGGTTTTGTAAAACAGGCGGTAGTGGCGCAACTCGTCGGCCGCGATGCGGCGGCAGATCTCCTGCAGCACCGGCTCCGTCGCCGCCTCGCGCAGCGCGGTGTAATAGCAGCTGGTGCCGATCTCGACGACGCAGCGCGCCACCATCTCGCCGGCGCGCGAGCCGCGGCGCGAGCGGGGGCTGTCGAAATCGACCTGGAAGCCGGCCCGAAACCGGGCGAAGGCGGCGGCAAAATCGAATGCCGGATCGGCGAGCGTCGCCCAGCGCGCGAGCGCGACGCCGTGCTGGACCTCCTCCTCGCCCCAGCGCCGCGCGATTACCTGAAACTCGGGGTCGTCGGCGAAGACCCGGCAGAGATGATGGGCATAGGCCCCGCCATTGTGCTCGACGAGCGCAGCCGCCTTGACGACGCGGACGATCTCGGGGTCGAGCCTCATCGGATCGAAGCAGTCCCACGGAATATCGTCGAGCGTCCACACGCCCATGCCGATGCCCTCTCCGGCATGTTGTAATCAATCCGTCTTATAACACTGCTGCACCGAAAAGCGCCTGAGCGCGGGCGCATGACTCAGTGCGAAACCTCCGCCAGAACCTGGAGCTTGGCGCGTGCGACCGCTTGCTGGCGTTCGAGATGGCGCAGTTCGATCAAGAGGCGCTCGCGCTCGGTGCCCTGGGCGCGCGCGACCTGCTCTCTGAGGCTCGGCAGATTGCCTTCGACCTCGGTCAACTCGGCGTCGAGCGCGCCGCGGTCGAGCGAATCGGGAGTCATCGCCTCGTCGGCAAGCACCGTGCACCGCGTTGGCGTTACTT
>DASYUS010000521.1:0-1690 GCA_036000945.1 Allostellaceae bacterium | reverse complement strand
CCGATCGCCGACATCACGCGGCGCGACGTGATCGAGCTGATTGACCGGATCGCCGACCGCGGCGCGCCGATCGCCGGCAACCGCATGGTCGCCACCCTGTCGAAGCTGTTCCGGTGGGCGGTAAGCCGCGACCTGATCCCGTTCTCGCCGGTCGCCGAGGTCGCCAAGCCAGGCAAGGAAACAAAGCGCGACCGCACCCTCGACGATCGTGAAATCGTGTTGGTGTGGCGGGCGGCGGAAAGCTTGGCCTATCCGTTCCGCCAGTTCTTCCGCCTGGCGCTGGCGCTGGGCCAGCGGCGCGACGAGATCGCCGGCATGACCTGGGACGAACTCGACCTGTCGGCCGGGTTGTGGACGCTCGCCGGCGACCGCACCAAAGGCGGCTGGGCGCATAGCGTGCCGCTCTCGCCGCTGGCCTTGCGGCTGATCGCGGAATGCCCGCGGCACGGGCGCCATGTTCTGACGACCGGCCGGCGCCGCAGTGCTGCGCCGGGCGCCGGCGATGCGGCGGTCTCCGGTTTCTCGAAGGCGAAGACGACGCTCGACGAGCGGATCGCCGAGCTGGCGGGCGCCGCCGGCGCGGTGCTGCCGGCACCGTGGACGATCCATGACCTGCGGCGGACCTGCCGCACCGGGCTGTCGAGCCTCGGCGTGCAGCCGGTCGTCGCCGAGCTGGTGATCGGACATCGGCAACAGGGGATCGCCGCCGTCTACGATCTGCACCGCTACGACAACGAAAAACGCCAGGCGCTCGACGCCTGGGCGCGCCACCTCGAAGCGCTGCTGTTGCCGCCCGGCGGCAATGTCGTGCCGCTACGGAGGGCGTGAGGTTCCTCCAAAAGTGATCGGTTGAACGAGATCGCGGCGGATAGGGTAGCTCCCGACACGGCCGGCACCGCACCGGCCTTCCGCCGCGACCCTTGAACATCTGCGGGGCGCACGCTTGCGGAGTGCCGGCATGAGCGATGATGGCTACATGGATCTTTGGCGTTTTCTGCGGGAAATTGCCAACGAGCAATGCGCTGAAGTCGAAGCGTATTGGCTCGCAGTGAAGAACGGCGATCTCTACCCGGCTGAGCTGAACCAGGCGCGATCCGAAATACTTCGGGAAATCAGCGAAGATCCGTTGATGTGGCGCGAGCAGTCACCGGCTGACATACGCCGGCTGATGAGGGACCGCGCAGTTTTGAACCGGCTGAAATGGAGAGCGCAGGTCGTGCGGTTGGTCGAGCATGAGTTGCCGCGGTTGGCGAAGGAAAAGCTGGCAACTGGCGATTATCAGGTCGCGGCTCGACGGGTGGCGGATCGGGCTCGGGTGGAGCTGTCGCCGGCCGACGTGGCGGTCCTGACGGTGGACGTTCAGAACAAGGAGTTGCTTGACGGCGACAGGAGCTGCTACCGCGAGATTGCGATCCGGCGGCGCCCGCCACTGCCGTCATCGGCGCCGAGCGAAGCTATGACCGGGCAAGCGCCCCTCCGGGAAAAGGGCGCGCCGGGCCGCCCCACGGCAATGCATGTCATCGAGGCAGAGATGCGGCGTCGTGCCGATGACGGCGAGTTAAAGGCGGGGCGCAACGAGGAATTCGATGATCTCGCTGATTGGATACGCCCGGTCTGTGCCCGCATGGAGCCGCCGGTGCGGCCCCCAGGAGTGAAGACGATCGCGAGAAAGCTAGGAACTCTCTATACC
>DASYUS010000520.1:0-5947 GCA_036000945.1 Allostellaceae bacterium | reverse complement strand
GACGGTGAAGCGGCTCAACAGCTTCAGCGATCCCGCCTCGCGGCAGATCTGCGACACCTTCACCAGGATCGACACGGACCTTGACGGCAACACCAGCCAGCAGTCCTCGGCCCGCCGCTGCAAAGGACCGGACGGGCAGTGGCGCGACGCCTGAGCGGCAGGCGCACCTGAGGCCAAGCCGGCCGCGGCACGCCGGCGCGGGCACCGTGATCGCGGCTATGCTCCGCCTGCTCATCGGCGCCTGGCTGGTGCTTGTTGCCGGCTGGGCCGCGCCGGTGCTCGCCGCCGGCCCTTCGGCCAACGGCGAGGGCGCTGCAGGGCGTGTCAAGAGCGGGACGGGGTTTTTCGTCTCGCGCGACGGCTTTCTCGTGACCAGTGCGCATGTCATCACCGGCTGCCAGGACATTTCGATCTGGGGCTCGGATGGCGTCGAGCGGCCGAGCTACACGATCGCCTCCGATCCGCGGCTGGATCTCGCTCTGTTGTGGGCCGACGGAAAGCGCCTCGGGCCATCGGCGGTGGCCGCGCGCACGCCGCACCGGGCCGGGGAGGATGTCTTTACGCTCGGTTTCGGCATCGTCGCGACGACGCCGCTGCGGCCGGTTCTGGTCGAGGGGTCGCTGGTCGGCGACAGCACGGCAAAGCCCGGCAACCGGATCTTGATGATCCGGGCGCGGCTCCATGCCGGCAACAGCGGCGGCGCGGTGCTCGCCGGCGACGGCTCGCTGGTCGGCATGGTCGTCGGGCGCGACGAAGCACATCCCGACCTCGGGGTGGCGATCCCGACCCGCGACATCGAGGCGCTGCTGGCGAGCTACGGCATCGTTCTGCCAAAGCAGGATCCGGCGCGCGATGCCCGCGATTTTCTCGGCGCGATCTCCGTCCTCATCCAGTGCGCCGCGCCGGGCGTTCGAGCGGAACCACCCGGCCGGGCGGGTCTTGCCGCCGATCCGACCGGCGCCCACCCGAGATAGCGCCAGCGCGGCGCCGAGCCGGCGGGGTGGCGGTCGCTGCGCGTCTTGCGCCGGGCGTCGCACTGCGCCGCCCGCGCTGTTCGGCGGCGGCGGGCGGCAGGCGGTAGGGGAGAGTGCTCGCGCGCAGGTGCACCTCCAGGGTGAAGGCGCCGGGGAAGACGCGCAGCCAACTCTCGGGCAGGCGGGCGAGGCTGCCGGTCCAGCGATGGGTCGGCTCGTCGTCGTGGAAGCCGTCTTCGAGCCCGGCGTAGCCGTGCTCGGCCTCGATCCGAAGACCGCCGTGGCACAAGACGATGCGCTCGACCGGGACGCCGAGCCGCCGCAGGTCGCGCGACCGCGGCTCGACTTCGGCCGGCACGACGTTGCGTGAGGCAAGCAGCGCCGCCGTGCTGCCGGCCGGGATGGCGAAGCGGTAGACCCGGCCCTCGATCGCTTCCGGCCGGATCGCCGCGCCGTCGACGACGAGGTGGAGGTCGGGGTCGCGGTCGAGCCTGTGGCCGAGTTTTTCGGCGCGCGCCATCAGCGCCTCGCGGATCGCGTTCGGCTCGGGCGAATCCCATTCGAGGAGCGGCGCGCAAAACTGCCAGCGCGGCCGGTCGTCGTCCGGGTAGAGCCGGGCGAAATCGGCCGCGTTGTGGAACTTGGCCCGGTTGTCGCAATCGATGTAGCTCTCGGCCGGCGCGCCGTCGGCGATGATGACGTCGTGCGTCTCCAGCTCGACGTGGAAGTATTCGACGCGCTCGACGGCGGTGTCCTGGGTGATCGTCGCGCCGTTGATCAGCTGCTCGGCGCGCACCAGCATGCCGGCGATGAGGAGCGCGTGGCCGGGCGAGACCAGGAGGTCGCGCACCGGCACGCCGTCGGCCAACGCACCGGCGGCGATGCGCACCGGCAGCATCGCCCGGTTGCCGGCGACGAACCGCCCGTCATAGGTGCGATGCCCGACCCATTTCACCGGCTTCGCCTCGCCCGAGATCGTCATCACCCGGTCGCCGATCGCCAGGTCCTCGACCGCCACCTCGCCACAGTCGGTCAGGATCAGCGTACCGCGGCAATAGCACACCGGCGTCAGCTCGGTGCCGGTGGCGCCGTCGGAGCTCGCCGTGAAGTTGATGCCGTCGATCGAATCGAACTGCAGCGTCAAGCTGCCGCTCGACCCGGTGACGGTGATCCGGTCGGTCGCCGTGTTGCGGTAGGTGATCGCGCCGTCGGCGCCGATCCCGGTCACGTCGATCACCTCGCTCGCCGCGTCGAACCCCGAGATCGTCACGCCGAGCGTGCCGGCGATGTTCGACACCAAGAGCGTCGAATAACCGCCGCCGCCGAACAGCACATGCTCGAAGCTGGACAGCAGCAGACCGTTGTAACTGACCGTCACCGCTGCGCCGACTGTACCGGCGAGCCCGACCGTATCGCTTCCGCTGAGGCTGCCATAGATGCCGCCGGTGAGTTGGTAGCCGGCCTCTAAGACCACGAGATTGCTGCCCGTGCCGCCGAGCCTGATTGCCGTGCCGTAGCCACCGCTGATCATGCCCGAATCGACGACGGTGCCGCCGGCACGGAGATCGATGCCGGCACCGGCGCTGCCGAGGATCGTGCCGGCATTGGTAACGGTGCCGGCAGCGCCGTAGACGTAGACGCCGATGCTTCCCTCGATAAGACCGTCGGTCGCCGTGTTGGCGACACTGCCGCCCTGGAACAGTTCGACGCCCCAGACGGCCTCGCCGATGATCGTGCCGGAATTGGTCACCGTGCCAAGGGCGTTATAGATCCCGATGCCGCGGCGCCCCTCGATCAGACCGGTGTTGCCGACACTGCCGCCGGCGGTGAAGAGGACGCCGGCGTCGCTGCTGAGGGTGCCGGCGCCGAGAATGGTGCCGGAATTGTCGACCGTTCCCGCGGCGAAACTCATCTTGATGCCGGTGGTCCCCTCGATCAGTCCGGCACTGTTGACGACGGTGCCGCTACCGTTGACGTAAACGCCCGGCCCGCCGGTGCCGACGATCAGCCCGGCATTGTTGACGATGGTGCCGCCGGCGAAAAACGCCACGCCGTTGCTGGCCGCCGCGATCGTGCCGGTATTGGTCAGCGTACCGGCGGCGCTGAAAACGGCGACGCCTTGGTTGCCCTCGATCCGGCCGGAGTTGCTGACGCTGCCGCCGAGGTGCAGGGCGACGCCGGGACCGGACGTGCCGGCGATCGTGCCGGCGTTGCTGACCGTGCCGGCGGCGGCGCCGGAGACGTAGACGCCGGTGGTGGCGCCCTCGATCACGCCAGCTGCTGCCGTGTTGTTGACGTTGCCGCCGGCGCCGAGGGCGATCCCCGAGTTGGCCGTCCCGCTGATCGTTCCGGTATTGCTGACCAGGCCGGCGGTGCCGTAGATGACGACGCCGTAGCCGCCTTGGATCAGCCCGCCGTTATTGGCGACGCCGCCGCCCGCGCCAAGGCGGACGCCGTCCCTGACAGCCCCGGTCGTCGTGATCGTGCCGGAGTTAATGACCGTGGCGACGTTGCCGGTGAGATAGACGGCGTTCAGCGATGCCGCGATCGTCCCGGTATTGCCGACCGAGCCGAGCGTGCCGTCGATGAAGACGCCGCCGCCGCCGGTGATCAGCCCATCATTGGCGACGCTGCCCCCCGCGCCAAGGCGCACGGCGCTGCTGTTCGCCCCCGCCCCCGCGATCGTCGCCGAGTTGGTGACCGTCCCAGCGGCACCACTGATGACCACGCCGTAGTAGCCCTCGATCAAACCCGTACCAGTGTTGGCGACGCTGCCGCCCTGGGCGAACCCGACCCCGACACCGTTGAGCGTGTCGCCCGAAATGGTCGCGGCATTGGCGACCGTGCCGGCGGCGCCAGCGATGTAGACGCCATCGTGACCCTCGATCAGCGCCGTGTTGTCGACGCTGCCGCCCAGGTTGAGCTGGACTCCCGCGCCGATCGAGCCGACGATTGTGGCGGCGTTGCTGACGACACCGGCGCTGCCGCTTATCGTGACGCCGTAGGAGTACCCGCGGATCAGCCCAGCATCGTTGCTGACAGTCCCGCCCGCGCTGAGGATGACGCCGCTGCCCTTGGTCCCGATGATCGTCCCGGCATTGCTGACCGTGCCGCCGCCGCCGATCGAGCCGCCGCTCCGGTAGCTGTCGATCAGGCCGCTTCCCGTATTAGTTATCGCACCGCCGGCGGCGAGCGACACAGCGATACCGAAAAAGCCTGTGGCGGCGATCGTTGCGGAATTGGTGACGATGCCGGCACTGCCGGACATGCTGACGCCAGTGAGGACGCCCTGGATGAAACCGGTGCCCGTGTTAGTCACGCTGCCGCCCGCAAGGAGACCGACCCCGAAGCTGCCGGTTGCCGTGATCGAGCCGGCATTGGTGACCGTACCGGTGCCGAGGGCGATGCTGACGCCTTCGTGCCCGTGGATCAGCCCGCCAATGTTGTCGACGCTGCCGCCCGCTCCGAGGGTAACGCCGATCCCCTGATTGCCGGATGCATTGATCGCGGCGGAATTGCTGACCGTGCCCGGGGCGCTGCCGATGTTGAGGGCGACGGTGTATCCCTCGATCAGCCCGGTGCCGGTGTTGTTGACGCTGCCGCCCGCGGCGAGATTGACGCCGAAAGTGCCGAAGCTGACGATCGTGCCGCTGTTGGCTACGGTCGCGGCACTGCCGGTGCCGTAGACTGCCTGCCCCCCGGCCGTCAGCGTGCCGGTTGCCTGGTTGCCGAGGTAGCCGCCGCCCGCCAGCGTCACGGTGCCGTAGATGGACCCGCTGTTGAACAAGGTCGCCGGATCGACGATGAAGGTGCCGGCGGAGGCGTTGAGCGAGCCGGTGTTGGTCAGCGTGCCGAGATCGGTCAGCGTGACGCCGCTGGCGAGGGCGCCGTTGCCCGAGAGCGTCCATTGCGCGCCGGCATCGACGATGATTTGCGTGAAATTGACAAACCCGGTATTGAGCGCCGCCGACACCGTGCCGGCGCTCGCCGACGACGTCAGTTCCAGCGTATTGGTCGTGCCCCCATAGCCGAAGGCGATGCCGTTGAGCTGGTAGCCGCTCTCAAGCACCAGGCGGTTGCTGCCAGCGATGGCGAAGCCGAAATAGACGGCCGTGCCGCCGCTGCCGCTGATCGTCCCGGTGTCGATGACGGTACCGCCCAATTGGAGCCGGACGCCGATGCCGCTCGTGCCGACGATTGTCCCGGCGTTGTTGACCGTACCGGTCGCAGCGAGGACATCGACGCCGCTGGCCCCCCGGATCAGCGCCCCCGCATCGTTTTCGACGGAACCGCCGCCTGTCGCCCGGACCCCGGAGAAGGCACCGCCCGTGATCGTCCCGCTGTTGGTGACGCTGCCGTAGGCGATGACGACGCCGTTGTTATTGGTGCCGTTGATCAGCGCCGCCGTCCCCAAATTGGCGACAGCGCCGCCCTGGGCAAGGTAGACCGCTGTCGAAGTGCCGGAGATTGTCGCGGCGTTGCTGACGGTGACGGTGGTGCCGAAGCCGTAGACGCCGATAAAGCCTTGGACCAGCCCGGTATTGTCGACGCTGCCCCCGGCGATGAGGGCGACGCCCAGCCGGTAGGCGCCGGTCGCGGTGATCGTGCCGGCGTTGCCGACATATCCCGCCGACCCGGCGATGCGGACGCCGTGGTCGCCCTCGATCAACCCGGCCGTGCTGGTGTTGTCGACGCTGCCGCCAGAAGTGAGCCGGACGCCGTAACCGAACGTTCCGACGATCGTGCCGCTGTTGACCACGGTATTGGCGCTCGTGTTACCGAAGACCGCGACGAGCCCGGAAGCTATCTCGCCCGAATTGTCGAGATAGCTGCCGCCCGCCAGCGTCACCCCGACGCCGATCGAGCCGGTATTGACGAGCGTCGCGGGATCGACGACGAGTGCGCCGTCGCCGGTCAGCGTGCCGGCGTTCGTCAAGCTGCCGAAATTGTAAAGGTAAGTGTTGAGGCCGAGC
>DASYUS010000519.1:0-4160 GCA_036000945.1 Allostellaceae bacterium | reverse complement strand
AGGCCAGCGGCTCGTCCATCACCAGGAGGCGCGGGCGGGCGAGGAGCGCCCGGCCGATCGCGACGCGCTGCTTCTCGCCGCCCGAGAGATTGGCCGGCCGGCGGCCGAGCAGGGCGCCGATGCCGAGCAGCTCGACCACGTGATCGATCTCGGTAGCGGGACCGCCGCTCGGGGCAAACCAGCGGCCGTACAGCAGGTTCTGCCGCACCGTCAGATGCGGGAAGAGGCGGCCTTCCTGGAACACATAGCCGATGCGCCGCCGGCGGGCCGGGATGAAGAGGCCGCGCTCGGTTTCTGTCAACACCTCGCCGGCGATGACGATACGGCCGCGCTCGGGGCGCAACAACCCGGCGATCGCGTTGATCAGCGTCGTCTTGCCGGCGCCCGAGCGGCCGAACAGCGCGATCAGCCCGCCTTCGGCATCAAGGGCGGCGTCGAGCGTGAAGCTGCCGAAGCTGTGACGGACATCAACGCTGAGCATCGGTCAGAGCCCGAGCGTGCGGCGGGTCGCCCGCTCGATCAGCACTTCGGAGGCGAACAGCGCGATTAGCGAGATCCCAATCGCCACGAGGGTCAGCCGGAACGCCGCGAGATCGCCGCCCGGCACCTGGATCAGCGTGTAGATCGCGGTCGGCAGCGTCTGGGTTTCGCCGGGGATGTTGGAGACGAAGGTGATCGTTGCGCCGAATTCTCCCAGGGCGCGGGCAAAGGAGAGGATCATGCCGGCGATAATGCCGGGGACGATCAGCGGCAGGGTGATCGTCGCGAACACCCAGAAACGGCTGGCGCCGAGGGTCGCCGCGGCGTCCTCGAGGCGGCGGTCGACGGCGTCGATCGACAGCCGGATCGAGCGCACCATCAACGGAAAACTCATCACCGCGCAGGCGAGCGCCGCGCCGGTCCAGCGAAAGGCAAAGACGATGCCGAGGCTGTCGGCCAAGAGGCGGCCGAGCGGTCCGTTGCGACCGAACAGCAAGAGCAGCAGATAGCCGGTGACGACCGGCGGCATGACGAGCGGCAGGTGGACAACCGCGTTGAGCAGCGACTTCCCCCAGAAGCGGCCGCGCGACAACAGCATCGCGACGGCGACCCCGACCGGCAGGCTGGACAGCATCGCCCAGAACGCCACCCTGAGCGACAGCAGGATCGCGGTCACCTCCTCCGGCGTAAAGGCGAGGAGCGCGCTCACCGCGCGGCATCGAGCATCGTGAAGCCCTGCGCCTCGAACAGCTGGCGGGCATCGGGGCGGCGCAGGTAGGCGGCGAAGGCGGCGGCCTCGGGCGGCGCGTCTTTGGTCAATGCCATCGGATAGACGATCGGCGGATGGCTGCCGGCCGGAAATGTCGCGACGATCCTGACCGCCGGCTCGGCCGCCGCATCGGTGCGGTAGACGATGCCGAGCGGCGCCTCGCCGCGCGCCACCAGCGCCAGCGCTGCGCGGACGTTCTCCGCCGCGGCGACACGGCGCTCCACCGCCGGCCAGACCCCGAGTTGCGACAGCGCCGCCTTGCCGTAGATCCCGGCCGGCACCGAGTTCGGCTCCGCCATCGCCAGATGCCTGTCACCGATGAGCGCGGCGAGCGGAAAGCCCGGCGCGATCGTCGCCTGTACCGGGCTCTTCTGCGGCGCGACGAGGACAAGCATGTTGCCGAGCAGGTCGACGCGCGTCTGTCCATCGATCAGTTGGCGCTGCTGCAGATAGTCCATCCATTTGAGATCGGCCGAGATGAACAGGCTCGCGGGCGCGCCGTTCTCGATCTGGCGGGCCAATGCGGAGCTTGCCGCATAGGAGATCACGGCGCGCTTGCCGCTGTCGCGCCACCACTCGGCGGCGATCGCGTCGAGCGCGGTCTTGAGGCTGGCCGCGGCGAACACGACGAGATCGCCCGCCGCCGCGATTGCGGGTGACACCGCAAGAGCGAACGCCGAAGCGGCATTGGCCAGCAGCGTCCGTCGATTTATCGGCCTGTAAGCGAAAGACGACATTCGAAATAAAGAAACGATTCACCATCCCTTCGTAATGTTAGCGTGCACGATCTGGGGAGCCGCCGCGGGCGAGCAGGGTGGTAGCATGAAGAATTGGCGCAATGCACTGTGTTTGATCGCAGTGATCGGGCTCGCCGCGGCAACGGCGACCCCGGCCTTCGCGAAGAAAAACAGCGGCGGGCATAACGGCTTCGACAGCTCGGGCCAACCGCACGGGTTTAGCCAGGGGCAGAAACACGGCTGGAACGGCGCCGGGACGCCGCCCGGCTGGACCCAGGGCAAGAAGAAAGGCTGGAACGGCGGCACGATGCCGCCCGGGTGGAGCCGGTAGCGTCGCGATCCTGAAATTCACCGCATTCCACCATTCACGTCACCCCGGTGGAGGCCGCGGCCCATCCCCGCCATGAGTACTGGCCTTCGCCGGTATGACGAACGAGGGACAGGGACTCGCTTCGTACGGGTGGCGTCGTCGTTTCGGTTGACGCACAGTCGGAGCCGAGCGGGCATTCCCGCGCGATCAGTGGAGACACCGGGATGAACCCCTTCGATCTTTCCGGCCGGGTTGCGGTCGTCACCGGTGGCAATGGCGGGATCGGGCTCGGCATGGCCGAGGGCCTCGCCGCCGCCGGAGCGTCGGTCGTCGTCGCGGCGCGCAACCGCGACAAATCGGAAATGGCGGTGGCGCGGTTGACCGCGCTCGGCGCAGCGAGCGCCTTCGTTCCGCTCGACGTCGCCGACCCCCAATCGTGCCGCGAGATGGTGCGCCGGACCGTCGAGCGGTTCGGCCGCCTCGACATCCTCATCAACAACGCCGGGATGTCGATCCGGAAGCCACCGCAGGATTACGCCGTCACCGAATGGCAGGCGGTCATCGAAACCAACCTTACCGGCGCTTTTGTCTGCTGCCAGGCGGCCTATCAGCCGATGAAGGCGCGGGGCGGCGGCAAGATCATCAATATCGGCTCGATGATGTCGATCTTCGGCGGCGCCTATGCGGCGCCCTATTCGACGAGCAAGGGCGGCATCGTGCAATTGACGAAGTCGCTCGGCACCGCCTGGGCCAAGGACAACATCCAGGTCAATGCGGTACTGCCGGGCTGGATCGACACCGAATTGACCCGCGACGCCCGGGCGCAGGTGACGGGCCTCAACGAGCGGGTGTTGAACCGCACCCCGGCCGGCCGTTGGGGCGTGCCCGAGGATCTTGCGGGCATCGCGGTATTTCTCGCGGCCCCCGCCTCCGATTTCGTGACCGGCGCCGCGATCCCGGTCGACGGCGGCTATGCGGCAGAGTTCTAGGGTCTACAGTCCGAGATAAAACTTGCGGACGAGTTCGTTGTTGTTGAGTTCGTCGGTGCTGCGGCCTTCGAAGGCGATCTGGCCGTGGACGATGACGTAGCCGCGGTCGGCGATGCGCACGGCCTGATTGAAGTTCTGCTCGGCCATCAAGACGGTCAGCTCGAAACGGTCTTTCAGCTCCTTGATCTTGTCGATCGTCCGGCTGACCAGAATGGGCGCGAGCCCGACCGACGGCTCGTCGATGAGGAGGATGCGCGGCGCCGACATCAAGGCGCGGGCCAATGCCAGCATCTGCTGCTCGCCGCCCGAGAGCGAGCCGGCCAGCTGGCGGCGGCGCTCCAGCAGCCGCGGGAAGGTCTCGTAGGACGATTCGAGGTTGGCCGCGATGGCGCCGCGCGCGGTCGGGCGAAAGGCGCCGAGCAGCAGGTTCTCCTCGACCGTGAGCTTGGGAAACAGGCGCCGCCCCTCGGGCACCAGCGTGATGCCGAGATCGACGATCTCCTCGGTGCTGCGGCCGATCAGATCGTGCCGCACACCGTCGATCTCGGCGACGATGCTGCCCGAATTGGGGCGCAGCATCCCCATGACGCATTTCATCAGCGTCGACTTGCCGTTGCCGTTGGTGCCGAGCAGCACCACGGTCTCGGCATGCGACACCGACACCGAGATGTCCTCGATCGCCCGCACCAGCCCGTAACCGGCATTGAGCCCGTTGATCGCGAGGCTATTCGCCAAGGTAGGCCCTCACTTAATCCACATCCCAGCGGAAGCGAGCGTCCTCATCGCCATCGTCGTGCTATCCCGCAATCAGGCTTTCGGCCGGCACGCCCCATTCTTGGTGCAGGAGCCGCGCCTGTTCCATGGTCAGGCTACGG
>DASYUS010000518.1:0-9248 GCA_036000945.1 Allostellaceae bacterium | reverse complement strand
GGCTCGAACGGCGCGATCGTGCACTACCGCGCGATGCCGGAAACCGAGAAGCCGCTGCTGCCGGGGACGCTCTATCTGCTCGATTCCGGCGCGCAATATCTCGACGGCACGACCGACATCACCCGCACGGTGGCGATCGGCGAGCCGACCGCCGAGATGCGCGACCGCTTCACGCGCGTCCTCAAGGGCCACATCGCGCTCGCCACCGCCCGCTTCCCGCAGGGCACCACCGGCGCCCAGCTCGACGCGCTGGCGCGCCGCGCGCTGTGGCAGAAGGGGCTCGACTACGACCACGGCACCGGTCACGGGGTCGGCAGCTACCTCGGCGTGCACGAGGGGCCGCAGCGCATCTCGAAAGCGCCGAACGCCCAGCCGCTGTTGCCGGGAATGATCGTCTCGAACGAGCCCGGCTACTACAAGACCGGCGCTTACGGCATCCGCATCGAAAACCTCGTCGCGGTGCAGACGTCCGACGAGGGTGGCGAGCGCGACATGCTGTGCTTCGAGACGCTGAGCCTGGCGCCGATCGACCGCACCCTCGTCGCCCGCAGCCTCTTGGAAGACGACGAGATCGCCTGGCTCGACGCCTACCACGCCCGCGTGCGCGAGGTGATCGGCCCGCTGGTCGATCCCGAGACGCAGGCCTGGCTGGCAGCGGCGACCGCGCCGATCGCGTAAAGAATTTGTCGTCCCGCGAAAGCGGGGACCCACCTATCGACGACACGGGCGGCTGAACCGTGGGTCCCCGCTTTCGCGGGGACGACATCATTTTTTGAGGCTCGCATGAGCGTCCAATCCCGGCCGAAGCGGGTGTCGGCAACGCAGATCCAGAGCCGCAAGGGCGGCGACAAGATCGTCTGCTTGACGGCCTATACCGCGCCGGTGGCGCGTCTCCTCGATGCGGCATGCGACCTGCTGCTGGTCGGCGATAGCCTGGCGATGACGGTCTACGGCTTCGACAGCACCTTGCCGGTGACGCTCGACATGATGATCGCACACGGCGCCGCGGTGGTGCGCGCGACCGAGCACGCGCTGATCGTTGTCGACCTGCCGTTCGGCAGCTATCAGGCCTCGCCCGAAGCGGCCTTTCGCGCCGCCGCGCGGGCGCTTGCCGAAACCGGCGCAACCGCGGTTAAGCTGGAAGGCGGCGAAGAAATGGCCGAGACGATCGCGTTCCTCACCCGGCGCGGCGTGCCGGTAATGGGCCATGTCGGGCTGACCCCGCAAGCGGTCAACGCGCTCGGCGGCTACCGCTCGCGCGGCCACGCCCAGGCCGAGCACGACAAGATCATGCGCGACGGGATCGCGATCGCCGAAGCCGGCGCCTTCTCGCTGGTCATCGAAGGGACGGCCGAGAGCCTGGCGCGCGAGTTGACCGTGGCGGTGGCGGTGCCGACGATCGGCATCGGCGGCTCGCCCGCCTGCGACGGCCAGATCCTGGTGATCGACGACATGCTCGGCCTGTTCGCCGAGTTCACCCCTCGCTTCGTCAAGCGCTACCGCGAACTCGGCAACGAGATCCGCGCCGCCGTGCAGGAATATGCCGAAGATGTCCGCGCCGGCCGCTTCCCCGCCGCCGAGCACACCTACACGGGAACCCGTCGCAAGTAGGGTGGTTGCGCGCAGCGCAAAGGCGACTGTCGCCGAATAGCCCCTCTCCCGCACTGCGGGAGAGGGAGGGGCCCGGCGCGCAGCGCCGGGAGGGTGAGGGGCTGAAAGATCTATTGGGTTAGACCCTCACCCGTCCGCGAGCTGCGCTCGCGGCCACCCTCTCCCGCAGTGCGGGAGAGGGGCTGTGACTCTCCACATAGGCAAGTGTAAGCTCGCCGCAACGCTCCTGCGGAGGAAATGCCATGACCGCCCATCGCCCGACGATCGCCGTCACCCGCCACGCCATCGCCGCCGGGCATTACCTCGCCGCGACCGCCGGGTTCGACATCCTGCAGGCGGGCGGCAACGCGATCGACGCCGGGGTCGCCGCCGGTATTGCCCTCGGCGTCGTCCAGAGCGACCTGGTCAACTGCGCCGGCGTCGCGCCGATCCTGATCTATCACGCGGAAACGCGCGAGGTCGTGACGATCGCCGGGCTCGGCCCGTGGCCCCGCACGCTCGATCCGGAATTCTTCATGCGCGAGCACGGCGGCAAGATCCCGGTCGGCGTGCTGCGCACCGTGGTTCCCGCCGCGCCCGATGCGTGGATCACCGCGCTCAGGCGCTACGGCACGATGAGCTTCGGCGCGGTCGCCGCGGCGGCGACGCGGCTGGCGCGCGACGGCTTCCCGATGTACCCGCTGATGGCGGCGAGCCTCGAACGCCATGCCGAACGGCATCGAATGTGGCCGTCGAGCGCGGCGGTCTACCTGCCGAACGGCCGGCCGCCGCAGACCGGCGACATCTTCCGCCAGAGCGACCTCGGCGCCTCGTTGCAGTACATGGCGGACGAGGAGAAGGCCGCCGGCGGGCGCGGCCGCGAGGCCGGGCTCGAAGCCGCGCGCGACGCCTTCTATCGCGGCGACATCGCCAAGCAGATCGTCGCCTTCATGAAGCAAGAGGGCGGGCTCCTGTCGGCCGCGGACCTCGCCGACTACCAGTCGCCGGTCGGCCCGCCGGAACGGCGCCGCTTCGGCGACCTCGAAATCTTCACCTGCGGCGCCTGGTGCCAGGGGCCGGTGCTGCTGCAGACCTTGGCCCTGCTCGAAGGCACCGACCTCAAGGCGCTCGGCCACAACAGCGCCGATTACGTGCACATGCTCGCCGAGGCCTTGAAGCTCGCCTTCGCCGACCGCGAGGCCTATTACACCGACCCGGCATTGGGCCAGGTGCCGCTGCCGACGCTGATCTCGTCGGAATACGCCGCCGAGCGGCGAAAGCTGATCCGGCCGGACAAGGCGTGGCCCGAAATGCCGCCGCCCGGCGAGTTCGGCACCGGCCTCGGCCACAATTCCGCGCCGCTGCGCGCCAGCCCGCCAAACCCCTTCCCCGAGCCGGACACCTCCTATGTCTGCGCCGCCGACCGCTGGGGCAACATCTTCTCGGCGACCCCGAGCGATGGTTCCTATGGCTCGCCGGTGGTGCCGGGGGTCGGGTTCATCCCGTCGAACCGGGGCTCGCAGTCGCGCCCCGACCCGAAGCATCCCGCCGGCGCCGCACCCGGCAAGCGGCCGCGCCTCACCCCCAACCCGGCGCTGGCGATCAAGGGCAACGGCGCCGAGTTCCTGCCGTTCGGGACGCCGGGCGGCGACGTGCAGACCCAGGCGATGCTGCAGGTGCTGCTCAACATCTTCGTCCACGGCCAGGACGTGCAGAGCGCGATCGAAGCGCCGCGCTTCGCCAGCTACAGCTATCCCTCTTCGTTCGCGCCCTACGACTACTACCCGGGCCGCCTCGCCGTCGAGGGCCGCTTCCCGGTCGACGTAATCGACGAACTGGCGCGGCGCGGCCATAAAATCGACCGCTGGCCGGAGTGGAACTGGCTCGCCGGCGCGGTCTGCGCGATCCGCAGCGACCCGAAGCGCGGCCTCATGGAAGCCGGCGCCGACCCGCGCCGCGCCGCCTACGCCTTGGGCTGGTAAGGTCCGCACCCTCCCCGCGGGGCGCCGGTCAGGCTTCGAGCACCTCGCGGATCGCCCGGGCGAGATCGTCGCGCCGGTAGGGCTTGCTCAAGAGGCGCAAATTGGGCGCAGCGCCATTGCCGTTGGTCTTGATCTCCGGGAAGCCCGAGGTCAGCACCACTTTGAGGTCCGGCCAGCGCAACTGCGCCGCGTGCGCCAGATCGTAGCCGCTGCTGCCGCCGGGCATGACGATGTCGGTGAACAGAAGATCGACCGGTTCGCTTTCCAGCACCCGGAGCGCGGTCTGCGCATCCTCGGCCTCGATCACGCGATAGCCCAGTTCGCCCAGCTGCCGGACGACGACGCGGCGCAGGCTGGCGTTGTCCTCGACCGCCAACACGGTTTCGCCGACGCCGCGGGCGAGGGGCTCGGCCGGCGCCGCCGCAGTAATCTCCGCGGCGCCGGCGGCACGCGGCAGGTAAAGGCGGAACGTCGTGCCGATGCCGACCTCGCTGTAGAGGTTGATGTGCCCACCCGACTGCTTCATGAAGCCGAACACCATGCTGAGGCCGAGCCCGGTCCCCCTGCCCTGCTCCTTTGTCGTGTAGAACGGCTCGAAGATATGGCCGGCGATTTCGGGCGGGATGCCGGTGCCGGTATCGGTGACCTCGATCATCGCGTAATCACCGGGCGCGACCTCGGCGTACTGCGAGGCGTAGTCGGCGTCGAGATGGCGGTTGCTCGTCGCGATCGTCAGATCGCCGCCTTTCGGCATCGCGTCGCGCGCGTTGGTCGCAAGGTTGGTCAGGCTCGATTCGAGCTGCGCCGGATCGACCACCACCGGCCAAACCTTGGCGCCGAGCTGCAGGGTGATCCCGATCTGCTCGCCGAGCGTGCGCTTCAAGAGGTTGCCGATCCCGGACACCAGCCTGTTGAGGTCGGTCCGCTCGGGCTGCAGCGGCTGGCGGCGGGCAAAGGCGAGGAGCCGCTGCGTCAGGTCGGCGCCGCGCATTGCCGCGTCGAGCGCCTCGCCGGTCAGTTCGCCGGCTTCGGGATCGCCCGTCTGCCGGTCGCGCAACAGATCGAGGTTGCCGATGATGACGCCGAGCAGATTGTTGAAATCGTGCGCCATCCCGCCGGTCAGGTTGCCGACCGCCTCCATCTTCTGCGCCTGCGCCAGCTGCGCCTCGGCGGTTTTGCGCGCGGTGACATCGATGGCGACGACCATCCGCGCCGATTTTCCGTCGAAATTCAAGTCGTGCGAATAGATGTCGACATCCAGAATTCGACCGTCCTTGGTGCGATGACGCCAACCGCTGGTCTGCATATAGGCGACAGCTTCCACCGCCGACCGCGTCATGCGGCCGATCTCCTCGCTCGGCCGGATATCGCCGATGCGCATCGCCAGAAATTCGTCGCTCGTATAGCCATACGTGCTGGTCGCGGCATGGTTGGCCGCGAGAAACCTCAGGCTGGCGCGCTCATAGACCCACATCGGCAGCGGGCTGTTCTCGAAGACGTAGTGAAAGCTCCGCTCGCTGTTTTCGAGCGCCTGCTGGGTTTCCTTCAGCGCGGTGATGTCGCGGCCGATGAAGAAGTGCTGCTGCTCGGGCTCCGACCATACCCCCGTCCAGTTCAACGTCACCACCCGGCCGTCCTTATGGACGTACCGGCATTCGAAGTTCCGCGTAACCCGGCCGCGGCGAGCCAGGCGCATCTCGTTGCGGGTACTGTCGAGGTCCTCGGGGTGGACGAGTGGGGTGGCGATATGCCCGACCAGTTCGTCCGGGTGGTAACCGAGGATCGCCATCGCGCTGGGGCTGACCCGAATAAACCTGCCCTGCCGATCAACGACAAGGATCAGGTCCGGCGACGTGTCGAAGATACGCTGGTTGATGACACGCACCGCCTCTGCTCCCAGGTGCGGCGCAGCGGGAGGGAGGTCGGAAAGCGGCGGCGACTCTTCGGACAAGGCGTTGGTTTCCGGCTAACCCGGCGGCGGCAGGTCGCACACCCGCCGAATGCTAGCATGAGGAGCCGACACGGCGAAATTGTGCGGCGGCAACTCTCCAGAGCGATCGCATTTGGCATGCTCGCCCCTCCCCCTCGATGGGGGAGGGCCGGGGTGGGGGTGAACTCGGGGCTCACACCTACTCGGGGCTCACACCCCAACTGGACTTGCCGTCGGCGCGATCACCCCCTCCCAGCCCTCCCCATTGAGGGGGAGGGCTTTGAAATGCGATCCCCAGGGCAAGTCTCGGCAAAGCCCGCAGCGAATGGCGTTTGACGCCAGTCATCATCACTTGAGCGCATCCCCTTCGCCCGCGGACCCGAGCAGTCCGGCAACCAGCCCCACAAGTTCGCGCGCGAGAAACGGCTTGCGCAAAATGGCCACGGCGCCGAAGGCCTGGGCAACCTGGAGGTAATCCGGACCTTCGAACGACCCACCGGAAACCGCGACGATCGGCATCTCGGGATGGAGGAGGTGGGCTTTTTGCACCGCTTCAAGCCCCTCCATCTCGGGCATGAAAATGTCGGTGATCATCAGATCGGCGACGCTCGATTCGAGATGCTTCAGCGCCTCTCGCCCGTTCTCACAGCCGATCACGCAATGCCCGGCGCCCTCCAGGGCACGACGGCTCATGCGCAGCATCCCGGGCTCGTCATCGACCACGAGGATCCTGCCCATGCCTCACTCCCTATGTGACAACCTGCCGCACCCTGTGTGGCAACCTGACGCACCCCCGGGTCGCGCGCAATGCAAATCATGGTTAACAGCACGCACCGGTTCAGCAGAGCATCGAGGTTTGCTAGAAAGACGGGCGGCGTCGGTCAGCGCAAGATGCTGACGTCGTCGGGGTTGACGAGGTCGGGGACGGTCCAGCCATTGAGGTCGTATTCGGCCATGCAGCTGTCGGCGAAGGCCTTCCACTCGGCCGCCTGGCCGCTGGCATTGGCGCCGAGGATGGCAAAGCGGCGGATCTCCTCGTGGCTGCCCGAATAGTTGACCTCGTACAGCTCGTGCCGGGCGCCGAACTCGGTGCCGATCGCATCCCACAGCAATTTCATCAACTTGACCCGCTCGACCGCGGTGACGCCGCCCGAGCCGCGGACGTAAAGGTCGAGGTATTTTCGCACCTCGGGGTTGGCGAAGTCGCGGGCATGCGAATTCAGGTAGATGAGGCTGCTCGCCACCGTCTTCTCGATCTGGTGCTTGATCTGGACGTAGGCGTCGGGCGCCAGGACGTGATAGGCCGCGCCGGCGTTGCGGTTGGGCAGGACGAAGCCGCCCTCCCAGGGATCGGGGTTCCTTGCCATCGCCTCGCTCAAGGCCCACAGGCAGTGCCGCCAGGTGATGACCTCGCCGACATTGGCCTCGACGCCGCGGAAGCCGCTGGTGCCGGCGGTCTCGGTCGCCTTGATCAACAGGCCGGCGATAAAGTCGAGCTTGACCGCGAGCCGGGTGCAGCCGTGCAACTGGAAACGCGGCACGAAGCCGCTGCGCGGAAAGAAGGTGTTGGCCTTCTCGATGTCGCCGTGGACGAAGATGTTCTCCCAGGGGACGAACACCTCGTCCATGATGAAGATCGCGTCGTTTTCGTCGAGCCGGCTCGACAACGGATAGTCGAACGGGCTGCCGAGCACGGCGGCGCGCTGCTCGTTGGAGACGCGGCAGATGAATTTCACCCCTTTCGCATTGGTCGGGACGAGAAACACCAGCGCGAAATTCTTGTCCTGGATCGGCAAGAGGCCGACATGCGCGACAAAGGTGAAATGCGTCAGCGCCGACCCGGTGGCGACGACCTTGGCGCCGGTGACGTAGATCCCGGCATCGGTTTCCTTTGTCACGTGGGCGTAGATGTCGGTCGGCCCGCCCGGCGCGCCCGGCGCCATGTTGCGGTCGACCGGCGGGTGGACGATCGCGTGGTTGACGTAGGGCACGCGCACCTGGCTGTAGCGGTACCAGCGCCGCGCGTTCTCCTGGTAGGGGTCGTAGAAATCGGCATTGGCGCCGAGCGTCGCGAGGAAGGCCGCCTTGTAGTCGGGCGAGCGGCCGAGCCAGCCCCAGGTCAGCCGCGCCCAGGCGGCAATCGCATCGCGCCCGGCGACGAGGTCGTCGGCTGTCCGCGGCGCGACGAAGTAGCGGTGGGTGAAGCCGCCCCATTCGGTCGGGCAGCTCAGCACCCCTTTGCCCTCGCCGTGGTCCTTGTGCAGCGCGTCGTAGAGCCGGGCGATCATCCGCGCGGTGTTGCGGAAGGCCGGGTGCTCGGCGATGTTGCCGACGCGCTCGCCGTAGATCCAGACCTCGCGGCCGTCGTCGAGGCTGTCGAGAAATTCCCGGCCGGTGTAGGGCCGCAGCGGCGCGCCGTCGCTCGCGGTTATCGCCATCTTCGCCTCCCTGCAGCTTGCGCCGTCAGCAGCGGCGCTGCCGCACGGTAGCACCGGTGACCGGGCCGCTCCAGGGCGGCCGAACGCGGTCAGGGCCCGCGGCGCGCGGCCTTCGGGTAGGGGGTGCCGTCGCGGTGGGCGTAGGCGCCGCCGGGCTGCGCCACCATGTCGATGTCGCTGTAGTAGGCCATGTTGCCGGCGACGCGGGTGCCGATCTCGAGCACCACGGCCTCGCTCGCCGAGCGGTTCTGCAGGCAATGTCCGTCCGGGTCGTTGGCCTTGAAACCGGCGGCGTCGCCGGCACGCAAGGTCTCGGCGCCGGCATCGGTCACCAGCGTCACCTCACCCGAGAGGACATAGACGAATTCGTCCTCGCCGGTGTGCCAATGGCGCTGCGATGACCAGGCGCCGGGCGGCAGGCGCAAGAGGTTGACGCCGAACTGCGTCAGCCCGGCTGCGTCGCCGAGCCGCTTGCGCTCGCGGACCCGGCATGGCTCGTCAAAAGGCGGCGGATAGAGCGTCCCGACGATCGACGCGAGCGCGGCGACATCAATGCGTTTCGTCATGGTCCCCATCCTGATTTGAGGTTCGCCCGAACTTGATCTTGACGCCACATCTGGTCAAGATTGATTCATGCCGTCAACTAAAGGAAATTCGTCAAGTGATGGGGAGCTGCTGAGCGCGCGGGAGACCGCCCGGCGTCTCGGTGTCAAGCTCGATACGCTCTACGCCTATGTCAGCCGTGGGCTGTTGCGCTCGGTTGCGATGGCCGACAGTCGCGAACGCCATTACCCGGCCGACGAGGTCGAGCGCTTCCGGCTGGGCCGCCGCGCTGACCGGGCGCGCCAGGCGCTGATGCCGGTCATCGACACCGGCATCTCGCTGATCGAGAACGGCCGCTTCTACTATCGCGGCGTCGATGCGCTCGCCCTCGCCGACACCGCGAGCCTGGAGGAGGCCGCGACGCTGCTGTGGGGCGGCGACATCGGTCAAGCCGGCCCGGCGCCGGGCCTTACCCCAACGCTTTCCTTCCCCGCTCGCGGGGGAGGGTCGGTGAGAGCGGATTGGCCGCCCGGGCTGATCGAGCGCTGCCAGATCCGGCTGGCGCGGCTTGCGGCTGAGGATCTCGCCGCGCTCGACCTGACGCAAACCGGGGTGATCCGCACCGGGTGCGCGATCCTCTCCGAACTGGTCGGCTGCGTCGGTGACGAGGCGCCGGGTTCCGCTGCCGCCGAGGAGCCGGCGCACCGGCGGCTGGCGGCGCTGTGGCGGCTCGACGCGGCGGGCGCCGACCTGGTGCGGCGCTGT
>DASYUS010000517.1:0-5256 GCA_036000945.1 Allostellaceae bacterium | reverse complement strand
CTGGCAAAGCGTCAAACTGCCCGAGGGGAAGAGCCTCATCCCGGGCGTCATCACCCATTCCTCGAACATCGTCGAGCACCCCGAACTGATCGCCCAGCGCATCGCCCGCTTCGCCCAGGCCGTCGGCCGCGACAACGTCATCGCCGGCGCCGATTGCGGCTTCGCCAGCTTCGCCGCCACCTGCGAAGTCCACCCCAGCGTCGTCTGGGTCAAACTCCAGGCCTTGGCTGAAGGGGCGCGGCTCGCGAGCCGCGAGTTGTGGCGCAAGGCCGCGTGATCGGACCGTTTTTCATCATCGGCCGCGCCGTTCGTTCGCTAACCCGAGCAATAAAGTAAACTGTCCCTGTAACTTAACTGAGGCAGGACAGTGAGCATTCCGACACGCGGAAGGCGGACCGTAGTTCACTGGAGATGGGTTTACATTGTGGCGGCGATCCCGGCCCTGCTTGCCGGGCTCTACGGCGCAGAGGCCGGAGCGCTCGTTCCCTATGTTCTTGCTGCGGGGGCCATAGCGGTATGCTTTTTCTACCCTACCCTGTTCGGGTGGTGGGTGATTTTCGTCATTTATTGTGTCGCATCTGCCCTTTACGTCTACGCGCTCGTTCGCGACCTCCTTCGGCTCGGTACAGGACAGACGCCGAGCGTGCTCCTGGACCAATCCGATACGGCGGTCTTTATCGTTTGGGTAGGTTTACTCGTTACGGTGACCCTATTGCTTTGGATGATTCGACCTTGGTGGAAGGCACCAACAGATCGGTAGAGCGAGGCGGTGTTACGGTGACAGTTTACGCGGTGTTACGGTGACAGTTTACGGGATTGCACCGGCCCTGCGAGTTGCGAGAACGAGCCTGGCCGGCTGGGCCACCGCTAAAATCGCCGCAATTGTGGGTTATGCTGAGGCACAATCCGGAGTGCCGTTGGCGGCGGCGATCCGCGGGTGGAGCCGGGCGATCGCATTTCAACGCCCTCCCCCTCGATTGGGGAGGGTTGGGAGGGGGGGTCGCGACGACGACCTCGGGTCCAGGCCGCGAGTTCACCCCTACCCCGGCCCTCCGCCTCGAGGGGGAGGGGAGCGGCAGTCGGGCTAGCTGCAGATTCGCTGCAAATAACAGCCGGAACAGCCGGAAGTCGGAAAGGGGGACCGGAGGCGGCTCGGCTATG
Organism: Allostellaceae bacterium; assembly: GCA_036000945.1. Classification (GTDB taxonomy): domain Bacteria; phylum Pseudomonadota; class Alphaproteobacteria; order ATCC43930; family CGMCC-115725; genus DATARH01. Next base: position 4,095 of record DASYUS010000517.1, on the reverse strand, counting down.
TCACGCTGTCGGCTCAGCGCTGCGCATCGTGCCCTGATTGGTGGTCGTCCAAAATTTGATGCGGGAAAGGGGCTCGCCGACGCTTCCGGCAGCCCATCGACTATCCCGGGTTGCCGGCACGAGGTGCCGGCTGGTTGACCGCCAGTCCGTCGCCGAGCCGTATTCGTCGCCACAGCGCCGGGTCGGCCAGCGCCGCGTCGGGGGCGCGGCCAGACAAGGACATCCAGCGCTCGCGGTGCCACGAGGTCAGCGCTACCTCGGCGCGCAGGGTCTTGCCCGGCGCCGGCGGGGCAATGCCGAGCACCGCCCAGGGGATCACCATCTCGGCGGTGATGCGCGGCTGGTCGGCGCCGAAATAGACCGCCTCGGCACCCGGCACCGGCGTGCAGCCCGCCGCAATCGCCTGCGCCGCCGCGTCGGCGCAGAGCAGCGCCGACATCGGCGGGTGGTCCTTCAGCTTGGTGCGCGGCGGGATGAAAAAGAGGCTCAACCGGCGCGGTCCGGCACCGGCATCGACCCCGAGCTCCAGCCGATAGGCTTCGCCGAGCGGAAAGGCCTGGTCATAGGCCACGAGATCGACGTCGAAATAGTCCTGGCCGATCGTCGCCAGCGCCAGCCCCTTGTCGCTCCACGACAGATAGACCTCGCCGAAATCGACCGCGCCGGGCGACGGCACGAGCGCCGGCAGGAGGCTCGCCGGCTTCGGCCAGTCGGCAAGCGAACGGTCGTCCAGCACGACCGCCGCGTGCGGCACGGCGAAGGGCGCCGCAGGGACCGGCTTGCGCGGCGGCGCGGCGGCGGCGTGGGTCACCGGCGCCTGCCGGTTGGCGGCGCTCAACGCCTCGGTCAGCCGGCGATACGGGCGATCGCCAACATCGACGAGGCCAAAATTATAATCCTCGCCGTCCCATCGCCCGCCCTTCGGGTGATCGTAGTATTGGAACCAGTGCGCGCCGATGATCGACGGGCGGCGAGCGAAGTTGTCGGTCGCCGCCACCGCGCCCTTCGCCCGCTCCGCCTGGGTGTCGACCGTCATCAAGTGGCCGTTGTTGCGGTTGCCGGTGCGGTTTTCGCGCGCCGCAAAAAACCATTCGGTAATCAGGACCGGCTTGCCGCCCGACAGTTTTTCGAGACCGTCGAAGAAATAGCGCGCGACCCAGCCGTCGCCGCTGTCGACGTTGTAATTCATCGCGATCGCATCGACATGCCGAGCCATCGCGCGCACCGCCGCCGGGTCGTAATAGATCGGCAGCCGGTCGCCGAAATAGAGTGCATCGGGGTCGGCCGCACGGATCGCCCGCTCGGTCAGCGCGTAGTAATGCTCGGCGACGACCCCGGTCCACTCGCGCACCGCGGCGATGCCGTTGCCGCCCGGGCGCAGGCGGGTCATCGCTCGGCTGGCGAGCAATGAGGGCCACGAAGCGACCCCCGGCGGCGGTGCGAAATCGGCGGCGAAACCTGCCCAGTCGTCACGGTAATGCTGCCGCAACAGTGCGACCCAGCGCTGCTTCGTATGGGAGTCGGCGGGCATTTTCGAATAGAAGACGAACAACGCCCCGGCCCACCAGCCGACCTCGTTGTCGGAAAAATAGCCGATGCGGAAGGGCGAACCGCGATAGGGCGCGACGAGGTCGCGGGCCAGCGCCGTCATCCGCTCCTGCATGTCCGGCGCGAACGGGTCGAACCAATGGAACTTGGTGCGCCTGCCGAGTTCGAGATTGATCACGGCCGGGAGCTGCAGCTGCTGCGGCGGCAGCGACCAGCCGCCGGCCGTGTTGAAGCCCCAGGCGCGGAGCCGCGAGCGGGTGTCGGCGATCCAGCCGGCGAGGTCCGGCGCGAAGGCGGTCCAGCTGTATTGAACCTTGCCCGCCTTCTCGCGCTCCGGCTGGCCGCCGTCCAGGGCGTTGACGCCGACGCTGTAGAACGGGTCGCCGCACGGCGTCTTGAGCCATGCAACCCCATTGTCGGTGGCGAGCGACCAGCGCGACGACGGCGCCCGATCGAGGTCGCAGGCGGCGGCGGAACCGGCAGACAGCGCGACCGCGAGCAGCGCGATCCGGCAGAGCGCGGCTGCCGCCTGGCGCGGCTGGCGGCCGCCACCGTCTGCGCTGCTAGCCGGCCAGCCTGACATGCGCGAGAGAAACCGCGAGAGAAGAATTGTGGGGCGAAACCAGGGACCTATCGCGCGCCGCGGCGCGGCCATGCGCGGCGGAGTTTGCCGCCGCGCGGGGCGAATGGCTACTGTCGTAATGAGCGCAGCGCGATCGGTGGGGTAGGTCATCGTCCCGGTGAGGCGGTCGCGCAGGGCTGCGGGACGCGCCAGTCGAAGCGCTGTGCGGCCGCCGGCCGGCTCGGCTCGGCCGGCGGCCCCGGCACATGGTACAGCCGGATCGAGGCGCCGACCTGCGCCGCCGGCCGGTAGGCGTCGAGCCAGCGATAGCCGGCGCAGTAGTAAGCGCGCATCTGCTCGCTGATCGCGATCCAGCCGACCGCGGGCTGGCCCGGGTACAGGATCTCGAACGGCGGAACCCCGTAGACTTGGGCATCATTGCTGGTGTGGAGCGCAAGGTGCAGGCCTTCAACCCGGCGTTGCTGGAGCGTCTCCGCCAGCCGGCGAACGTCCTGGCCCCAGTCGAGGTCCGAGCCGGTCACGATGCGCTGCGGCTGGCCGAGCGCCAATTGGTTGAAGTACGGCAGATAATCGGGTGCCGCCGCAGCCGCCTCGCCGGTCTGCCAGGCGACAAGCACCCAGGCCAGGGCGGCGCGGTGCGCCGCGACGGGAACCTCCAGCAGCCGGCCGAGCCCCACCGCCGCGACGATCGCCAGCAGCGGCAGCGCCGGGAGCACGTGGCGCAAGCCGATGTTGATCGGCGACGGCATGACGCTGGCGATGATCGCGAGCGCGCCGATGAGCGGCGCCATGCGCCGCCAGTCACGCCGGTCGCGGCGCAACAGGACCGCCGCGCCGATCGCCACGGCGATCAGGAACGGAAGGGGCGACTTGACGAGGATCAGGACCGGAAAGAACGCCCAGCTGCCGTGTACGGCAATCTCCCCGAGGAAGTAGGAGGGCTCGCCGATGCCGGCGAAGGCGAGTAGCTGACGCACGCCGTCCGCGAGGCTGAGAACGCCGTACAGCGGGTCGGCGCGGCAGCCGAAAACGACCCAGACCGTCAGCAGGCAGGCCGCGAGCGGTGGCACCAGGCGGTGCCCCGACAACAGGAGGGCGCGGACCGGCCAATCCCGGCCGTCACAAAACCAGCGATGCACCAGTACCGCGCCGCACGCCGCCGGCAGGAACAGGAGGGCCAGGAGCTTGGTGCACAGCGCGAGCCCAACGGCAGCCCCGAGCGCTAGGCCGCGCGGCAGCGAGCGGCGTTCGAGCCACCACAGGAACGCGAAGAACGCCGCCACGAATGTCATCGCGAACGCCGCATCGGTCGTTGCCAGACCGGCGTGCGCCAGCATAACCGGCAGGTTGCCGAGCGCGATCGCGGCGAGCGCGCCCTCGACCGCGCCGAAGGTGTATTCCGTCCAGAGCCAGACGAGCCCAACGGCGGCGACGAAGAACGGCAGTATCCCGAACCGCGCGAGCGTCACCACCCCGGTATCGGGCCGGCCGTCGCGGCCGTAGAACATGCGCTGCCCTTCGATCCACAGGTCGCCGCTGTTCTGGGCGCGGTATCCGGCGAACCAGGGACCGAGGGCGGCGGCGACACGCGCTAGCGGCGGGTGCAGCGGCTCGTAGGTGAAATCGCCCCGGTCGAGCAACTGCATGCCGGCGGCGATGTGCGCCGGCTCGTCGAAGGTCGCCGACAACACCGGGTAGGTCGCGGCGATGCGTGCCACGCCGCCAACAATCGTCAGCAGCGCCAACCACCACAGGATTCGGGCGAGGGCGAAGCCGCCGACCATCCTCCGCGCCCCCGGGGGGACGAGGCTCGCATCTGTCATCAGCGTCCTGCGGTGCCCCAAACCCGATTAACGGCGGAGCGGTGGCACTTCTTCCGCCGCCCAGCGGCGGTCACGCGGCGGTGCCGCCGACCGTGAGGCCGTCCATACGCAAGGTCGGCTGGCCGACCCCGACCGGCACGC
>DASYUS010000516.1:0-2402 GCA_036000945.1 Allostellaceae bacterium | reverse complement strand
TCGCGGGCCTGCCGTTCGAGCTCGCCGACGACGCCGCGGGCGATGCCACGGCTGCGCGCCCAGGGCGCCACGAAAAGGCCGGTGATCGTCCCGGCGAAGGCCTGCGCCTCGTTGTTGCGCGGCGCCCGCGACAGCATTACCGAGCCGGCGATGACGCCGTCGAGCCGGCCGACGACGACGCGGCGCTCCGGCACCAGCAACACCCCCTTCCAGTAATTCTCCAGCACCTGGCGCGGCGGCACCTTGAGCCAACCGAACCCGCCACCCTCGACGATCGCGCTTTCCGTCGCCTCGCACAGATCGTCGAGGTCGGTGCCGGCATATTGCGTCAACCGCTCGACCGTAATCCGGCCAGCCGCTCCGGTCATGGCCTCCACCTAAGAAAATTGGCGATCAGCCGCAATCCCGCCACCTGGCTCTTTTCCGGATGGAACTGCGTGCCGATCAGATTGTCGCGGCCGATGACCGCGGCAAGCCGGCCGCCGTAATCGGTGTCGGCGATCAGGTCGGCCGCACATGCCGGGCGAAAATGGTAGCTGTGCACGAAATAGGCGTGGCTGCCCGCCGGCAGCCCGGCGAGCACCGGATGCGCGCGGCACGGCGTCACCTCGTTCCAGCCCATATGCGGGATTTTGAGCGACGGGTCAGCCGGCTCGATCGCGACGACCTCGCCTTCCATCCAGCCGAGCCCTTCGACGGTCTCGAACTCGCGGCCGCAATCCGCCATCAGCTGCATGCCGACACAGATCCCGAGAAACGGCCGGCCGCGCCCGATCACCGCCTCGCAGAGCGCGGCTTCGAGGCCGGGCGCGGCGGCGAGGCCGCGCCGGCAATCGGCAAAGGCGCCGACGCCGGGCAGCACGATGCGCTCGGCGACGGCGACCTCGTCGGGCCGGCTGGTCACGACAATAGCGTCGCCGCGGCCGCTCTCGGCGGCAGCGCGCTCGAACGCCTTGGCCGCCGAGCGCAGATTGCCCGAACCGTAGTCGATGATCGCGACGGTCATGCCCTAATCCAGGCTGCCGCCGAGGGTGCCCTTGGTCGAGGGGACCGCGCCGCCGCGGCGCGGGTCGATCTCGACCGCCTGCCGCAAGGCCCGCGCCAGACCCTTGAAGCAGGATTCGACGATGTGGTGGTTGTTCTCGCCGTAGAGGTTCTCGACGTGCAGCGTCACCCCGGCCGACTGGGCAAAGGCCTGGAACCACTCCTTGAACAGCTCGGTGTCCATCTCGCCGAGCTTGGGGCGGGTGAGGACGACCTTCCAGACGAGGTGCGGCCGGTTCGAGGCGTCGAGGCTGACCCGGGTCAATGTCTCATCGAACGGGATCACGGCGTGGCCATAGCGCTGGATCCCGGCGCGGTCGCCCAAGGCCTTCGACACCGCCTCGCCGACGACATAGCCGGTGTCCTCGGTGGTGTGGTGGAAATCGATATGCAGGTCGCCCTTGGCCTTCAGCGTCAGGTCGATGAGGCTGTGCTTGGCGAGCTGCTCCAGCATGTGATCGAGAAAACCGATCCCGGTCGCAACCTTGGCGGCGCCGCTGCCGTCGAGATCGACGCTGCCCTTGATCTGCGTCTCCTTGGTGTTGCGCTCGACCGTCGCGACCCGCACCGCTTTTCTCCCGGCTGTCGCGCTCCTTTTAACAAGATCGCCCGAAAACCGCCACCCTTGCCGCCATCGGGTCGAGTCTCAGTTTGGCGCTGGATCGCGGCCATGCGTCTCGAAGGACGCACAGATGCATTTGCAGCCTAAAGGGAGACGGTACCCGCCACCCCGCAGCCGACGCGGCAGGCTCAATGCGCGAACAGGGAGCGCGGCGAGCGCACCAGCGGCAGCAGTAAGAGCCCGAAGACAAAGAACGCGCCGATCAGGAGGAACAGGTCGTTATAGGTCAGCACCAGCGCCTCTCGCCCTGCCAGGTTCGCCAGCAGCTTGAGAGCGGCGCGGCCGGCGTCGCCGGGGATCAGCGATTCGAAGCGCTGCGTCTGAGCGTCGAGGAACTGCTGGACCACCGGACGCGCCGGGTTGAGGTCCTCGATCAGCCGGTTCCAGTGGAAATCGAGCCGCGCGTTCATGATCGTGCCGATCGAAGCGAGCCCGATCGCGCCGCCAAGGTCGCGCATCAGATTGTAGAGCCCGGCGGCGTTCTTCATCGTGCCGGCCGGCAGCGCGCCGAGCGCGATCATGTTCGCCGGCACATAGCAGAACATCAGCGCCAGGCCGCGCACCGCTTGCGGCACGAGCAATTCCCAAAACCCGGTCTGATTGGTCAGGCCGGCGGTCAGGTACATCGAGTAGGCGAACAGCGCGAAGCCGATCCCCAGCATCAGGCGCAGATCGATGGCGCGGGCGATATAGACGTTGAGCGGCGACATCACCAGCTGCGCCAGCCCGACGACGA
>DASYUS010000515.1:0-1606 GCA_036000945.1 Allostellaceae bacterium | reverse complement strand
CACGGTGAATTTCGGCACGTTGGCGGTGGCGACGGCGGTAACCATCTTGGCGCCGTCCTTGGCGATGCCCGCATTCTCGTACTTCCGGCCGACCATGAAGCCGGTGATGTTCTGCAGGAAGACCAGCGGAATGCTGCGCTGCGCGCACAATTCGATGAAATGCGCCGCCTTCAACGCGCTCTCGGAGAAGAGGATGCCGTTGTTGGCGAGGATGCCGACGGGGTAGCCCCAGATCCGCGCGAAGCCGCAGACCAGTGTCGGCCCGTAGAGCTGCTTGAACTCGTCCAGCTCGCTGCCGTCGACGATGCGGGCGATGATCTCGCGCACCTCGTAGGGCCGCCGCACATCGGTCGGGATGACGCCGTAGATCTCGTCGGCCGGATAGCAGGGTTCATGCGGAGGCTTAACAACGAGCGGCATTCCTTTGATCTTATTGAGGTTCCCGACGATGCGTCGGGCGATGCCGAGCGCGTGATGGTCGTCGAGTGCATAATGGTCGGTGACGCCGGAGAGGCGGCTGTGGACATCGGCGCCACCGAGGTCTTCGGCGCTGACTACCTCGCCGGTCGCCGCCTTCACCAGCGGCGGGCCGGCGAGGAAGATCGTGCCCTGGCCCTTGACGATGATGCTTTCGTCCGACATCGCCGGGACATAGGCGCCGCCCGCGGTGCACGAGCCCATGACGATCGCAATCTGCGGGATGCCGAGCGCCGACAGCGTCGCCTGATTGTAAAAGATCCGGCCGAAATGCTCGCGATCGGGAAACACCTCATCCTGCGCCGGGAGGAACGCGCCGCCCGAATCGACGAGGTAGAGGCAGGGCAGATGGTTGTCGCGCGCGATCTCCTGGGCGCGCAGATGCTTCTTGACGGTCAGCGGGAAGTAGGTGCCGCCCTTGACCGTCGCATCGTTGGCGATGATGACACATTCGCGGTTCATGATGCGCCCGATCCCGGTGACGATGCCGGCCGCCGGCACGGCGCCGTCGTACATGCCATACGCGGCGAAGGCCGAAAATTCGAGAAACGGCGATCCCGGGTCGAGCAGCACGCGGATGCGCTCGCGCGCTAAGAGCTTGCCGCGCCGCTGATGCCGTGCCCGCGACGGCTCGTCGCCGCCCATTGCGATCGCTGCGCTCTTCTCGCGCAGATCGGCGACGAACGCCGTCATCGCCGCGGCGTTGGCGCGGAAATTGTCGGAGCGGCGGTCGAGCGCAGAGGGGATGACGGGCATCGGAGCCGCACCTTACCGCCCCGGCTGGGCCGGGCAAGGGGGAAGCGGAACGGCCACCAATCGCCGGTTGGGCCTCGCGCCGCGCCGGAATGTCCGCCTATAGTGCAACGTCTCGCAGATAAGGAAAGAACGATGCCCGCGAACCGCTACACCCGACCCACGGTTTCCCTCGCGCCGGCGAGCCCGCCGCTGTTGGCGCCGCAGCCGCCGATCGCGCCGCTGACGCCGCCGGCGCACGTCGTCGACCTGATGACGCCGGAAGGCTCGGCGGTGTTCGGCGCGACCTGGCGGGGGATGGAGGCAAAGCTCGTCGAGTGCCCGGCATTGAGCGATTCCCGGCCCGAGTTCAGGACGACCTACGATGTCGAGCCGC
>DASYUS010000514.1:0-1611 GCA_036000945.1 Allostellaceae bacterium | reverse complement strand
GCACAGCAGAAAGCCGCGCCAGCACGAAGCCAGAGGGTCCACCTTGACCGCGGTTGCCTTCAGCTCCGGCTGACCCGAGATCGGGTCGGTCGCGCCGCCGACGAGCCGGTCGATCGGCCCGGACGAGGCATACCGGTCGGTCCAATGCATCGGCGCGAAGACCTCGCCCGGCCGCTGGGCCGGCGACAGGCGAACCCGCAGCACCGCATTGCCGTGCCGGCTGGCGATGCGGGCGAGCCCGCCCTCGACGAGGCCGAGGCGCGCGCCATCGTTGGGATTGACGTCGAGCAGCGGCTCCGGCAGATGCGCCATCAGCCGCGGCACCCGGCCGGTGCGCGTCATCGTGTGCCACTGGTCGCGCGCCCTGCCGGTGTTCAGCAGCAGCGGCCGGTGCTGATGGTCCGGCGGGTCGGCGGCCGGCCGAAACGGCGTCGCCACAAAGCGGGCCCGCCCATCCGGCGTCGGGAACCCAGTGCCGTCGCCAAACAGCCGGCCGCCGCAGGCGTCCGGCGATGGGTTACGCGGGATCGGCCATTGCACCGGCGCCATCGCGTCATAGGCCGCGTCATCGATGTCGGCGAGCCTGCCGATATCGAAGACGCGCGCCGCCGGGCCGTCGTTCTCGAACCCGGATAGCGCGGCATGCTCGCGGAAGATGTCGGCCGGGCCGCGATAGGCAAACGCCGCCGGCCAGCCCATGCGGCGCGCCACCTCGGCAAGCATCCACCAGTCGGGCCGCGCCTCGCCAGGCGGCGCGCGGAACCTGCGCTGCCGCGAGATGCATCTCTCGGAATTGGTGACGGTGCCGTCCTTTTCGCCCCAGCCGGCGGCCGGCAGCACGACATCAGCAAAGCGCGTCGTGTCGTTCCGCCAGCAATCGCTGACAACGACAAACGGGCAGGCACGGAGCGCGTCGCGCACGCGCTGCGCCCGCGGCATGCTGGCAGCCGGATTGGTGCCGAGGATCCACAGCGCCTTGACGCTGCCGTCGAGCACGGCATCGAACAGGTCGACCGCCTTCAATCCCGGACGCTGCGCCAGGTTCGGAGCATCCCAGAAGCGCCGGACGCGATCGAGATGGGCCGGTTCGGCAAAGCTCATATGGGCGGCGAGCTGGTTGGCAAGGCCGCCGACCTCGCGGCCGCCCATCGCGTTCGGCTGCCCGGTCAGCGACAACGGCCCCATGCCGGAGCGGCCAAGCCGTCCGGTGGCGAGATGGCAGTTGATGATCGCATTGACCTTGTCGGTGCCGGCTGACGACTGGTTCACTCCCTGCGAGTAAAGCGTCACCGTGCGCTCGGTCGCAGCGAACCAATCATAGAAGCGGGCGAGGTCGGAGGGCGCCACGTCGGCAACGGCGGCGGCGTCGTCGAGCGACGGCGCCGTCACGCGCGCCGCCGCCAGCGCCGCCGCAAAGCCGGCGGTGTGCCGCTCGATCCAATCGGAGTCGCAAGCACCCGAGGCGGCGAGATGCGCCAAGAGCCCGGCGAAGACGACGACGTCGGTGCCGGGCCGGATCGCCAGATGCAGGTCGGCGATGTCGCAGCTGGCGGTGCGCCGCGGGTCGATCACGACGACCCTCGTGCCGCGCGCCGCCCTGGCCGCCGCCAG
>DASYUS010000513.1:0-7277 GCA_036000945.1 Allostellaceae bacterium | reverse complement strand
CGATTATCTGATCGCGGGTTCCGATGGCGGCGCCGCCGAGGCGGCGGAGTTCGCCATGCTGTTCGGCCCACTGACCCGCATCCTGCCGGAACTCGGCCCGGAGCGCCGCGCCGACGTGCGCACCGCGCTCGAAATCTTCTTCCTGAGCCACACGACGCCGCAGGGTGTGGCCCTGCCGGCCGCGTTCTGGGTGGTGCTGGCGCGCGCCTGAGGAGGCGGCGGCGCTATTCCACGACGATGCGCGGCGCCGCCCGGCGGGCCGGGGTTGCGCCGGACACCTTTCCCCACACCCGTGCGGCGATCTCGCGGAAGGTTTGGGCGTAGGGCGAGCTGGGCTGCGAGACGGTGATCGGGCGGCCTTCGTCGGAGGTTTCGCGGATCGCCAGGTCGAGCGGCACCTCGCCGAGAAAATCGGTCCCGAGCCGCTCGGCTTCGCGGCGGGCACCGCCGTGGGAGAAAATGTCGGTGCGGCCGCCGCAATGCGGGCAGAGGAAATAGCTCATGTTCTCGATGATGCCGAGCACCGGCACATCGACCTTCTGGAACATCGCGAGACCCTTCCTCGCGTCGATCAGCGCAATGTCCTGCGGCGTCGAGACGATGACCGCGCCGGCGAGCGCGACCTGCTGCGCCATCGTCAATTGCGCGTCGCCGGTGCCGGGCGGCATGTCGACGATCATGATGTCGAGCTCGCCCCAGGCGACGTCGCGCAGCATCTGCTGCAAGGCGCCCATCACCATCGGGCCGCGCCAGATCATCGGCGTGTCCTCGGGCACGAGAAAGCCGATCGACATGCACTTGACGCCGTAATTCTCCATCGGCCGCAGGATCTTGTCGCCGGCCATCGCCGGCCGCCCGGAAATCCCCAGCATGCGCGGCATCGAAGGGCCGTAGATGTCGGCGTCAAGCACGCCGACCGTGAGGCCGTTGGCCTTCAGCGCCAGCGCGAGGTTTGCGGCGACCGTCGATTTGCCGACGCCGCCCTTGCCCGAGGCAACCGCAACGATCGCGCGAACCCCGGGGGCGAGCGCGGCTTTTCCGGCGGCGGCCGGGCGCGCTGCGGCGCCCCGTACCGGGGAACCAGACCCCGGCGCGCCGCGGGCCGGCGCCGGTGTTCGCCCGCCCGGCGGCCGCGCCTCCGCGGTCAGCACCGCGGTCACCGACAAGACCCCCGGCAGCGCTTCGACCGCCGCTTCGGCCGCCCTGCGCAGCGGTTCGAGGCGCGGGCCGCGCTCGGGCTCGACCTCGATCGCGAAGCCGACATTGCCGTCGCGCACGACGACACCCGAGATCATGCCGAGCGCGACGATATCCTCGCTTTTTTCGGGATCGCGCACCGTGGCCAGCGCGTCAAGGACCTGTCGTTCGGTAACGGCCATTCCGTGCTCCCGGAGAGCGGCGCAGAAGTGACGCCATTTAGGCTTGCCGCCAACACTTGACAACACCCGTCGGGCGCGCCCTCTAATCGCAACAACGTCTGGCGCCGGAATCCGCGTGGCGCTTCAGCAGCGGCAGCGCGGCCCGCCAATGCCACTGGCGCAGCCGCGGAAAGGGCCTGTTTCGATGATCTGGCAGAGTGAGGGCGGTGGTCCCTGGGGCACCGGGCCTCGCGGCGGCGGCGGCGGCCCCTGGGGCAGCGGACGCGGCAATGGCCCGACCGGCCCGCGCGCACCCTTGCCGCCGAACCTCGAAGAAATTTTGCGGCGCAGTCAGGACCGCTTTCGCCGCGCCTTTCCCGGCGGGTTCGGCACCGGTCCGGGCGTCCTGATCGCCATCATCGCCGTCTTCGTGCTGTGGATGGCGAGCGGCTTTTACCGTGTGCTGCCCGACGAGGTCGGCGTCGTGCTGCGCTTCGGCGCCTATAACCGCACGACGCAACCCGGGCTCGGTTACCACCTGCCGGTGCCGATCGAGTCGGTGCTGACGCCGAGCGTCGCGCGGATCAACCGTACCGAGATCGGCTATCGCGGCAGCGAAGGGCGGACCCCCGGCGCCCGGCAGCTGCCGGAAGAAGCGCTGATGCTGACCGGCGACGAGAACATCGTCGACATCAACTTCCAGGTCCAATGGCGGATCCGCGACGCCCAGGCCTATCTGTTCAACATCCGCGATCCGGAGATGACGGTCAAATCGGCCGCCGAAAGCGCGATGCGCGAGATCGTCGGCGAGACCCCGATCGCCGCGATGTTGACCGAAGGACGCGGCAAGATCGAATCGGGGACCCTGCAGCTGCTCCAGCGGCTGCTCGATCTCTACAAATCCGGCATCCAGGTCACCCTGGTTCAGTTGCAGAAGGTCGATCCGCCGGACCCGGTCATCGATGCGTTCCGCGACGTGCAGCGGGCGCTGGCCGACCAGGCGCGCCTGCGCAACGAGGCCGAGTCATATCGCAACGACATCCTGCCGCGGGCGCGCGGCAACGCCGTGCGCGTCCAGCAGGAGGCCGAGGCCTATCGCCAGCAGGTCATTAACGGCGCCGAAGGCGATGCCAACCGCTTTAATTCAGTCTACCAGGCCTTCAAGGAAACCAAAGATATAACGGTGCAGCGCCTGTACATCGAAACGATGGAAGAGATTCTGAAGAACAGCAGCAAGATCATCATCGACAAGGAGGCCGGCGGCCAAAGCGGGGTCCTGCCCTACCTGCCGTTGCCGAACCTGCTCGGCAGCCCGCGCACGCCGCCTGCAAGCTCCGACGCCGGCCCGTCATCCTCGGGGGTACCACCTGGCGGCGGCGCTGTCAGTGGCGCTCCACCCTCGATAGGCCGCCGCCAATGAGCCGGCGGCTTCTTGCGATCGTCGCGGCGCTGCTGATCGTCGTCGGCATCGTCGTGATGAGTTCGCTGTTTGTCGTCGATCAGACCGAGCAGGCGCTGGTGCTCCAGTTCGGCGAGCCGCGGCAGACGATCGACAAGCCCGGGCTGCATATCAAGCGGCCGTTTGTCGAAAATGTCGTCTACTACGAAAAGCGATTGCTCGATTTTGAGCCGCCGCACGAAGAGGTCATCGCCTCGGACCAGAAGCGGCTGGTGGTCGATACCTATACGCGCTACCGGATTACCGACCCGCTGCTGTTCTACCAAGCCGTAAGCTCCGAGGTGCAGGTACGTGCGCGGCTTGGCGCGCTGGTCAGCGGCAGTCTGCGGCGGGTCGTGGGAAACGTCACGTTGAACGATATCCTGTCCGAAAAGCGCGCCGGGATCATGCACCAGATCCGCGACGAGCTGGCCGCGGAAGCCAAACCCTTCGGTATCGAGGTCATCGATGTGCGGATCCGGCGCGCCGACCTGCCGGCGGAAAACAGCCAGGCGATCTTCGCCCGCATGCAATCGGAACGCCAGCAACAGGCGGCACAATATCGCGCCGAAGGCGCCCAGGCGGCGCAGACCGTTCGTGCCACGGCCGAGCGCGAACGCACGGTGATCCTGGCCGAGGCGCAGCGCAAGGCGCAGGAGATACGCGGCAACGGCGACGCCCGGGCGATCGAGGTTTACGCCAAGGCGTTCGGCCAGGACGAACAGTTCTTTGCGTTTTACCGCTCGCTGCAGGCCTACCGCGATGCGCTTACCGGCAAGGACACCTCTTTCGTGCTGAGCCCCGAGGGCAAGTTCTTCCGTTTTTTCCAGGGCTGGGCGGGCGCGACCGGGCTCGCTGGGGCACCCGCTCAGGCTTCCGGCACCCCGGCGCCGGGACCGGCGACCAGTGGAGCGCCTGTGCGATGACCGGCTGGTTGGCGCTCCGGCGGCGGGTCCTCGCCATCGGGTAATGCGGGATCTATGGACCGGGCTCGCCCTCGTTCTGATAATCGAGGGCATCCTTTATGCCTTGTTCCCGGAGGGAATGAAGCGCGTCGCCGCACGCGCCATGACGGTGCCGCCACAGGCCTTGCGCGGCGCGGGCCTGGTGGCCGCGACGATCGGTGTGGTCGTTGTCTGGCTGTTGCGGCGGTGAAGCGGCGGGTCAGCGAAGGGATCTGGCTTACCGGGCCGTTCTCTCGTAAACTTGCGCCCGCGAGGCCTCGGCGGGCGCGTCCCTGTGAACATTCGTCGCCCGTCGCGCGGGGTTTGCCTGGGCCGGTTCCGGGCGTGCGACATCCGGCCTTTGCGGCAAGGAGTTGAATAAGGTGTCGTGGCTTTCATTGCGATTGCATTCGGCCTCCGTGGCGGTCGCCGCGTTGGTGTTCGCCATGCCGGTCGGTTTGCCGTCGGCAGCGGCACGCCCGGCGCCGGACAGTTTTGCCGATCTTGCCGACAAGCTCTTGCCGTCTGTCGTCAACATCTCGACGACCCAGACGCTAAAGCCGGAGCGGCAACGCGAGCATTCCGGCCCAGGACGGCCGCAATTGCCGCCCGGGTCGCCGTTCGAGGAGTTCTTCAAGGATTTCTTCGATCGTCAGGGCCGACGCGGCGATCGCCCCGAGGTCAAGCCGCGCAAGGCGACCTCGCTCGGCTCCGGCTTCGTGATCGATACGGCCGGCTACATCGTCACCAATAATCACGTTATCGCCGACGCCGACGAGATCACCGTCATCCTGCACGACAACACCAATTTGAAGGCCGAGGTGGTCGGTCGCGACAGCAAGACCGATGTCGCAGTGCTAAAGGTGAAGACCGACAAGCCGCTTGCCGCGGCACGCTGGGGCGACAGCGACAAGTCGCGGGTCGGCGACTGGGTGCTGGCGATCGGCAACCCGTTCGGGCTCGGCGGCAGCGTTACCGCCGGCATCCTGTCGGCGCGTCAGCGCGACATCAATTCGGGTCCCTACGACGATTTCCTGCAGACCGACGCCGCGATCAACCGGGGCAACTCCGGCGGGCCGATGTTCAACATGGAGGGCGAGGTCGTCGGCATCAACACGGCAATCTATTCGCCCAGCGGCGGCTCGATCGGCATCGGCTTTGCCCTCCCGTCCAACCTCGCCAAGGCGGTCGTAGCGCAGCTGATCCACGCGCCCGATCATACCGTGCATCGGGGCTGGCTCGGGGTGCGCATCCAGGCGGTCACCGACGAGATCGCCGAGAGTCTCGGGCTCGACAAGCCGCGCGGCGCGCTCGTCGCCAGCGTTAACGACAAGGGCCCGGCGCAGACCGGCGGCATCGAGCCGGGCGATGTGATCCTCAGCTTCGACGGCAAGCCGGTTCCCGACATGCGCCATCTGCCGAGGATTGTTGCGGAGGAGCCGGTCGGCAAGACGGTGCCGGTAACGGTGTGGCGCAAGCGTCAACAGACCACGCTGAAGGTCATCCTCGGCAAGCTCGAGGAAACCGACCAGGTTGCCGCGAAGGCTTCGCCCAAGAACGAGCCGCCGAAGGCCGACCGCAGCACGATGACCCTGCTCGGCCTCACCCTGTCCAACATCACGCCGGAGCTGAAAGAGAAGTTCTCTCTGGGCGATCAGAAGGGGGTCGTCGTGGTCGACGTCGCCAAGGACAGCGGGGCGGCCGACAAGGGCCTCAAACCCGGCGACGTGATCATGGAAGCCGCGCAGGAGGAGATCAAAAGCACCAGCCAGGTTGCCGGCAAGATCGACGACGCAAAGAAGGCCGGTCGCAAATCGATCCTGCTCCTGGTCGAGCGCCAGGGCGATCTGCGTTTTATCGCGCTGCGCCTCGACCAGAGCTGAGGAGCCTTCGTTCGTTCCTGTCAACCGGCGACGAATTCGTCCCGGCGATAACCTTGTGCATAGAGCAGCGCCGTCAGGTCTGCGTGCTCGATGCGCCAGCGGGCCGCCGCGGCGACCGCCGGCTTGGCATGAAATGCGATACCGAGCCCGGCCGCGGCGAGCATCGGCAGGTCGTTGGCGCCGTCGCCAACGGCAAGTGTGGCCTCGGGTTGAACACCCATTTCGGCGGCGATGGCGAGGAGCGCGTTGCGCTTCGTATCGCGAGCAACGATTGGCTGCGCCACGGTGCCGGCGATCAGCCCATCGGCAATGTCGAGACGATTGGCAATGACGCGATCGAAACCGAGCGCGGCGGCGATCGGCTCGGCAAACACCGTGAAGCCGCCGGAGACCAAGGCGGTGCATACCCCCGCGGCGCGCGACGTGGCGATCAGGACCCGCGCTCCTCGCGTCAGCCGGATCCGCGAGGCGGCCTGGTCAAGTACCGAGATGGGCAGCCCTTTCAGCAAGGCAACGCGTTCGGCGAGCGCGGCGGGAAAATCGAGTTCGCCGTTCATCGCCCGCCGCGTGATCTCGGCAACGCGCTTTCGCAGCCCGACAAAATCAGCCAGCTCATCGAGCATCTCGTTCTCGATGATCGTCGACTCCAGGTCGGCGACGAGGACCTGCTTGCGCCGGCCGGCCGCCGGCTGCACCAGCACGTCTACCGGAGCGCCGCCGATCAACCGACGCGCCGTCGTTTCCGCCGCCTGCGGATCGATGCCGCTCAATAAGAGGTCGCACGCCGTCCCCGGCTTTAGCCAGTCGGGCACGTCGAGGCCGGGTAACGCCCGCTTCAGGCCCGCGACGATATTCGGTAAGAATAGCCGGGTCGCGGAGCTCTCGATCAGCGTCATGATCAGCTCCACCCCAGCCTCCCGCCTTGATCAGGTGAACATGCTGGTCGAGATTGCTTCGTCGCTGCGTTCCTGGCAATGACAACCCATGTCATCATCGTCATCGCGAGCGCAGCGAAGCAATCTCGATGGACCTTGAGAAACGGGGCGCCGCGGCGCCGGTCATCATCATCGCCGGACCGACGGCGAGCGGCAAATCGGCGCTGGCGCTCGGCTTGGCGGCGGCGCTCGGCGGCACGATCATCAACGCCGACAGCCAGCAGATCTACCGTGATCTGCGCATCTTGAGCGCCCGCCCCGACGCCGCCGACCTCGCCCGCGCGCCGCACCGGCTCTACGGCTATCTCGACGCCGCCGAACGTGGCTCGGTCGGTCATTGGCGGGCGCTGGCGCTGGCCGAGATCGAGGCGGCCCATCGCATCGGCCGCGTGCCGATCGTCGTCGGCGGTACTGGGCTTTACCTGCGTGCGCTGCAATATGGGCTCGCCTCGATCCCAGCGATCCCCGCGGCAATCCGCGCGGAAATGGCGGAACTCTATCGCACTCTCGGCGGAGCGGCATTCCGCGAGCGGTTGAGCGCGGTCGATCCGGTCGCGGCATCCCACCTGCCTCCGGGCGACCGTCTGCGCCTGGTGCGCGCCTTCGAGGTGGTGCGTGCGACCGGCCTGCCCCTCGCCGAATGGCAAGCCCGGAACGGGCCGGCCGCACCCTATCGGTTCCTTTCGCTGCTGCTGCTGCCGCCGCGGACGGCGCTCTAT
>DASYUS010000512.1:0-4475 GCA_036000945.1 Allostellaceae bacterium | reverse complement strand
CGGTGACGATCTCGCCGATGAGCGGCAGCAGGTGAAAGCTGTAGAGATCGTAGAGCGGCTGGAGGAGGGGCGCGACCGCGGGGGTGAATTCGAGGCAGAGAAACCGCCCGCCCGGTTTCAGCACGCGCCGCGCCTCGGCGAGCGCGCGGTCGATCTGCGTCACGTTGCGCAGCCCGAAGGCGATCGTGTAGAGGTCGAACGAGCGGTCGGCGAACGGCAACGCCTCGGCATCGCCCCACAGCCACTCGATCCCGCCGAGAATGCCGTCATCGATCGCGCGAGCCCGGCCGGCCTCCAGCATTTGCGGGTTGGCGTCGCAGACGACGGCCAGGCCATCCGTCAGGCGAGGCAGCGCGCGGCGCGCGACATCGCCGGTGCCGCCTGCGACGTCGATGAGGCGCTGTCTGGGCCGCGGGCTGAGCCAGTGCACCATCTCCGATTTCCACCAGCGGTGGATGCCCGCGCTCATCAGATCGTTCATCAAATCGTAGCGCTCGGCGACGCTATTGAAGACGGCGCGGACGAGCGGGGCCTTCTCCGCCTCCGGCACGCGGCGAAAGCCGAAATCGGTCTCGCGGTTATCGCTTGTGTCGCGCTCGCTCATCAGGCACCAACAATAATCCCTGCCGCGCCGGAGCCGCCACACCTCCTATGCCGGAACTCCCCGAAGTCGAAACGATCCGCCGCGGCCTCGCGCTGCGCCTCAGCGGCCGGCGGATCGTCCGCGCCGAACTGCGCCGCCCGGATCTGCGCCGCCCGTTCCCGCCGATGCTGAAGGAGCGGTTAGAAGGAGCGCGCATCGGTGCCCTCTCGCGCCGCGGCAAATACATTCTGGCCGAGCTCGACAAAACGGGGGTTTTGCTTCTGCATCTCGGCATGTCAGGGCGGATCACTGCCGGCGGCAACAACGCGCCGGACGAGAAGCATGATCACGTCGTGCTGACCCTGGACGACGGCACCGTCGTGCGCTTCAACGATCCGCGCCGCTTCGGGTCACTTGATTATCTGGAACGCGGCACCGAGGATGCGCATCCGCTGCTCGCCAACATGGGGCCGGAGCCGCTGGCGCCGGGCTTCGACGGTGCTTATCTGGCAAAGGCGCTCGCCGGCAAGATGACGCCGATCAAGGCGGCATTGCTCGACCAGAAGATCGTCGCCGGGCTCGGTAACATCTATGTCTGCGAGGCGCTGTTCCGCGCCGGGCTGTCGCCGCGCCGCCATGCCGCCACGGTCACCGGGGCGCGCGCTGCCCGGCTTGCCCAAGCGATCCGCGACGTGCTCGACGAGGCGATCACGGCCGGCGGGTCGTCGCTGCGCGACTATGTCCAGGCCAACGGTGAGCTCGGCTATTTCCAGCACCGCTGGGCGGTCTACGGCAAAGAGGGCGAGCCGTGCCCTGGCTGCACCTGCGCCGAAGGCATCCGCCGCATCGTCCAGTCCGGCCGCTCGACCTTTTTCTGCGCGAAACGCCAGCGCTAGACCGGTTCAGGTCGAGGCCTCGAGGTGCGTCGGAGCGATGAGGTTGCGCCGCGAAATCAGGTGAATTCCGACGGATGCGGCGGATGAGGCGCACGGACTTGCCGGCGCGGCGCCGCTCTCGCGAGCTTCGCCGCGGCCTCGCGCTCTGCCGCATCCTTTTTTTCCTTGGCGTCCTCGGCTTCCTTAGCCAACCGAAGAGCGCGCAATCGCACCGTTTTGGCGGCCTCCGCCTCGCGCGCGGCGCCATCGGGCGTGACAAATTTCGGGGGTTCTTTTCTTGGCATGTCGCGTTGCTCCTCGGTCAGGTCGCCTCGCACCCCACCCGGCCTGGGAACGGGCGGCGTGCTCCGTCTCCGTTCGGGAGGCTTGGCGCGAAACGAGAAGCCGCCAGCGGAGCCGGCCGGTTATGACTTCTTCGCGCCAGCGGTGGTGATCGTCGATGCTGCGACAGCGGGTTTTTTCTTCGTCGATTTAGGCTTCTTCGCTTCGCGGTTGCTGCGTTTCTGCCCCTTTGCCATGTCGTCTTCTCCGAGCTCTTGCGCACCCTCAGGAGAGGCGGCCGAGTTTTTCCGCACAGGCGGAGACAACCGCCGAATCCGTCCGATCGGCGCCCGGTGCCGTCGCCCAGCCGCCCTTCTCGATCAGGGTGCGCTGGTCCCATGACGCCGCCTTCTTGAATTCGATCAGCTTTACCGCCGCATCGCGCTGCTCTTGGAATTTCGCGACGCACATCGGCGCCAGGACGCCGACGACCGCGCTTTCCGCCCGTTCCACCGCCATCCGCTCGGCGGTGCTTCGGAGGGTCCAGCCCATATACGAAAAGCCGACGATCGATATCGCCGCAGCCCCGACCGCCGCGCCCCATAGTGCCGGTTTAACGTTTTGATGGATGTTCATCGCTTTCGCCTTGGTTTCAGGCGAAGGAGTTCACCTGATCTGCAACCGCCAGCTGCGGCCTTGAAGAATTCTCTTTATATCATAAGATTGGCGTCTTCTAAAAAATAAAATCGGGGCGCGACTCAGATTTACCCAAATTTTTCTTACGCTCTGTCGGATCAGCTACTTAGTCTCCGAAGAAATGCTGCATCTTGTGCTCGGAGCGCTTCGTTGTGGTGGCCCGGCCCGGCGCCACCGCAAAGTGGGACGATCTCGGATCATCCGGGGTCGCTGGACACGTCCCGGCTATCCCCGGACTCGCTGGCACCGTAATCTGCGAGGATCGCGCCCGGGTTCGCCCCCGGCAGTGCCGCGGGCGCGAGCGACCAAAGGATCGGCGGGAGGTAATATGAGCAGCGCGCCCCACACCAACATCCTCGTCGAGCGGCGCGGGGCGGTCGGCATCGTCACGCTGAACCGGCCGCAGGCGCTCAATGCCCTCAACGCGGCGCTGATCGGCGAACTCGGAGAAGCCTTTGACGATTTCGAAAGCGACCCGGTGATCGCCGCGATCATCCTCACCGGCAGTGAGAAAGCCTTTGCCGCTGGCGCCGACATCAAGGAGATGGCTGAGAAGACCTACATGCAGGCCTATGCCGAGGATTTCATTACGCGCGGTTGGGAGCGGGTGGCGCAATGCCGCAAGCCGGTCATCGCCGCGGTCGCCGGGTTTGCGCTCGGCGGCGGCTGCGAGATCGCGATGATGTGCGACATCGTCATCGCCGCCGACAACGCCCGCTTCGGCCAGCCCGAGATCAACCTCGGCACGATGCCTGGGGCGGGCGGCACGCAGCGCCTGCCGCGCTTTATCGGCAAGGCGAAGGCGATGGATCTGTGCCTGACCGGCCGCATGATGGACGCCGCCGAGGCCGAGCGCCTCGGCCTCGTCAGCCGCATCGTCCCGCCCGACAAGCTCCTCGCCGAGGCGATCGCCGTCGCCGAGAAGATCGCCGCGCTGTCGGCGCCGATCGCGATGATGGTCAAGGAGTCGGTCAACCGCGCCTTCGAGACGACGCTTGCCGAGGGTGTGCGCTTCGAGCGCCGCCTCTTCCACGCGACCTTCGCCACCGAGGACCAGAAGGAGGGCATGGCGGCCTTCATCGCGAAACGCAAGCCCGCCTTCCGCAATCGCTGAGGAGATGCCCGATGACCGGGATCGTAGCCGCCGTCAGCCGCAGCCCAACGCATACGTTATCGAAGCCGAACGAACCGCACATCCGCCTCTTGGCCGGGCTCGGGGTCGAGGGCGATGCGCATCAGGGCGCGACGGTCAAGCACCGATCGCGGGTGGCGCGCGATCCGACGGTGCGCAACTTGCGCCAGGTCCACTTGATCCACGCCGAGCTGTTCGACGAGTTGCGCGCGGCCGGGTTCGCGATCTCCGCCGGGCTGATCGGCGAGAACTTGACGACTCGCGGGGTCGATCTTTTAGGCCTGCCGACCGGCGCGCGGCTCCACCTCGGCGGCGAGGCGATCGTCGAGGTCACCGGACTGCGCAATCCCTGCCATCAGCTGAACAAGCTGCAGCCCGGGCTGATGGCGGCGACGCTCGCCCGCGACGCCGCCGGCAATCTCGTGCGCAAGGCCGGGATCATGGCAATCGTGCTGCAGGGTGGCGCGGTCAGCGAGGGCGACCCGATCCGCATCGAGCTGCCGCCCGAGCCGCACCGGAAACTCGAGCCGGTGTGATCCCGGAGGTTGTTCCGGCGTGTCACCGGGTTCCCTGCGCAGGAACCCGGGACTCTTAGGGTCGCGCTGCGGCGAGGATCGCGACGGGGTAGGCGTATTCGAGCCGGTCGTCGCTTCGCTGAAGCGGGATACCGAGGCGGTCGTCGTCGAGCGAGGCGGTGAACAGCTCGACGATCTTCGTGTCGGCGCCGGGGTTGGGAAACGAGCGCGCCAAGAGATTGTCGACCGTATCGCGCAGCTCGGAAAAGCGCTCATGCGGGGCGCCGAGGCCGGCGTCACGGAACAGATCCTTCAGTTCGGCAAGAGCCAGGCAGCGCACATGTGACGGGTCGCGCAGCTTTTCCAGCCGGTTGAACGCGGCCGCCTTTGCC
>DASYUS010000511.1:0-2574 GCA_036000945.1 Allostellaceae bacterium | reverse complement strand
TGCGGTCGCGCAGCGCCGCGTAGAGCGCCGCCTCGTCGACGATCGCGCCCCGCGCGATGTTGACGAGGAAGGCCGAGCGCCGCATCAGGCCGAGCCGGCGGGCATCGATCAGCCCCTCGGTCTCGGCGCCCTGGGCGCTCGACACGACGACGACATCGCAGTCCGGCAGCATGCGGTCGAGCTCGGCGAGCGGAAAGATGCGCTCGACCCCGTCGCCCGGCTGCCGCGGGCTGCGATTGGCGGCGATGATCCGGCAGCCGAACGCGGCAGCACGCCGCGCCACCTCATACCCGACGCGGCCGAGCCCGATGATGCCGACGGTCCGGCCGCGGATCTCGCCGTGCGGCGCACCGCTCTGCACCCAGCTCGGGGCCCACGACGAGCGGGTGCGGAAATCGCCCTCGATCTCGCGGAAGCGGTGGGCCCA
This sequence comes from Allostellaceae bacterium, assembly GCA_036000945.1. GTDB lineage: Bacteria > Pseudomonadota > Alphaproteobacteria > ATCC43930 > CGMCC-115725 > DATARH01. The sequence goes on along the minus strand of DASYUS010000511.1, from coordinate 2,147 downwards.
CACCAGCATCGTCATCAGCACATATTCGGCGATCGCCGTCTGATGGCCGAACGAGTTGCAGATCGTGGCGCCGCGCGGCAGCGCGGCGAGGTCGAACAGCTCGATCCCGGTCGCCACCGATTGCACCAGCCGAAGGCGAGGCGCCGGCGGGTAGTCGGCGCGCCAGTGGTTGCTGACGAGGATGTCGGCCTCGGCGGCGGCGGCGGGCGCGCGCGCAAGATCGTGCGGATCGGCGATGATCTCGACGCCGAGGCCGGGCGGCAGCTCAGCGCGAATGCCCTCAGCGGTATCGGCGGCGACATTGCCGAGAAACAGCGCCTTCATGACCGCACCTCAGGTGGTGGCGACGATGTTGATCAGAGGCTCGCCGCGGACGCAGCGGTCGATGTTGCCGGCGATGTCCGCGAAGCGGCGCTCCGCCGTGCCTTCGGTGAAGGTCGCGCAATGCGGCGTCACCAGCACGTTCGGCAATTCGTGGAACGGAAAGCGCGACGGGCGCGGCTGCGGCTCGGCCGGCGTCGGATAGCGCCACCACACGTCGATTGCCGCGCCGCCGAGCATGCCGTCGCGCAGCGCGGCAAAAAGCGCCTCTTCGTCGACGATCTGGCCGCGAGCGATATTGATCAAGAGGGCGCCGGGCTTCATCAGCGCAAACCGGCGAGCGTCGATCAACCCGCGGGTTTCAGGGGCAAGCGCGGCGGCGATCACGACGACATCGCATTCCGGCAGCATGCGGTCGAGCTCGGGGAGCGGATAGACCCGCTCGACCGGCGCGGCGTCGGCGACGGGGCTGCGGTTGGCGGCCAAGACGCGAACGCCGAACGGCGCGGCGCGGCGCGCGACTTCGCGCCCGATCCGGCCATAGCCGATAATGCCGGCGGTCTTGCCGAGCAATTCGCCATGCCGCGTCCCGCCGCCCTGCAATCCGGCCTCCCACGAGCCGGCGCGAAACGTCGTCACCGAATGGAACAGGCCGTGGGTCAGCGCTAGCGCCGTCATCATCACGTATTCGGCGATCGGCTGCTCGTGGCCAAAGACATTGCACACGGTGACCCCGGGCGGCAGCGCCGCGAGATCCATCCGATCGACACCGGTGGCAAAGCATTGCAGCAGCTTCAACCGCGGTGCTGGCGGGAAACCGGCGCGCCAGCTGACGCCGACGGCGATGTCAGCCTCGGCGAGCGCCGCGGCGAGCCGGGCCGCGTCGGTGTCGTCGGCAACGATTTCGGTGTCCGGAGACGTGGTCAGGCGCGCAATGACGCGCGGCGCGATGCCCTGCGTCAGGTGACCGAGAAACGCCACCTTCATGGTGTCACCGTGTGAGTTTTCAGGAAATCCTCGCGCACGGTGATGCCGAGGCCGGGCCGGTCGGGCACCAGGATCATGCCGTCCTCGACCGGAAACGACTCCTCGACGAGGTCATGCAGCAGCGGGTTGGCGCCCAACGAATATTCGACGATGAACCCGGCGGGCGAGGCGGCGGCGACGTGCAGCCCGGCGGCAAACGCCGGCGCGCCCGCCCAGAGATGCGGTGCGAGCTTCAGGTTGAAGGCGCTGGCGAGCGCCGAGATGCGCATCGCCTCGGTAATGCCGCCGCAGATCGCGAGGTCCGGCTGCATGATGTCGACGGCGCGCAGCATCGCCAGGTCGCGGAAATCGTGCCGGGTGAACTCGCTTTCACCGGCCGCGATCGGGATGTCGGTGGCGGCGCGCACCTGGGCGCAGCCGGCCTTGTCGTCGGCCGTCACCGGTTCCTCGAACCACAACAGGTTGCAATCCCCGACGAGGCGGCAGAAGCGTTTCGCCTCGGCCACCGACAGCGTGCCATGGGCGTCGCACATCAGCCCGATCTCCGGGCCGAGCGCCTCGCGCGCCGCCTTCACGCGGGTGGCCGAGTGACGCGGGTCGCCGTCGATGATGCCGACCCGCATCTTGACCGCGCCGAACCCGCCCCTGGCAATATAGCCGAGCAGCTGCTCGCCGATCTTGTCGGGCCCGGCCCAGCCGCCCGAGGCGTAGGCCGGCAGCTTCTCCGCCCGCCTCCCGCCGAGGAGGCGCCACACCGGCTGGCCGAGCGATTTCCCCAGAATGTCCCACAGCGCGCAATCGACGCCGCCGATCGCCGAGATGGTGATGCCGCGCCGCCC
>DASYUS010000510.1:0-2450 GCA_036000945.1 Allostellaceae bacterium | reverse complement strand
GCACGAATTCGAGATCGACCGCCTCGGCCAACAGCCGGGCGATCGTCGTCTTGCCGCAACCGGGCGGGCCCCAGAGGATGATCGAGGCGAGATGGCCGTTGGCGACCATGCGGGCCAGGGGGCCGGGTTCGCCGGAAGGGGCGCCGGTCAGCAGGTGATCCTGGCCGACGACCTCGTCGAGCTTGGTCGGGCGCAGCCGGTCGGCGAGCGGCCGCGGGCCCGCCTCGACGAACAGGCTCGCCATCGCCTCGCCCTTCGCGGCCGTTTTTCGTTTCATCATCCGCCGACCGTGAGGTTGATCACCCGGTCGCCCCGGCGCAGCGCGAGGCGCCAGGGCACCGCGGCGCTGCTGGTGATGCGGCGGGCGTCATCGACCGAGCGAATCTCGCGGTCGTTGATATGGATCAGGATGTCGCCGGGCTGGAGGCGGATCTGGTTGGCCGGGCTGCCGCGCCGCAGTTCGAGCACGATCACGCCGCGCGGCACGGCATCGATGCCGAGCTCCTCGACCAAGGCCGGCGAGAGATTGGCGAGCGTTGCCCCGGCCAGCGGATGGTTGCCCCGCATTAGCGTAGTGTCGCGCGGCGGCGTCTCCGGCGGGGCCACCAGGGCGAGGTTGAGGATCCGTTCGGCGTTGTCGCGCCAGACATTGACCTTCACCGTGGTGCCGACGGGATGGGTGGCGATACGGAAGCGCAGCGCGTCGGTGTCGCCGATCTCGCGGCCCTCGACATGGGTGATGACGTCGCCGCGCCGCAGGCCGGCGCGCTCGGCGGGGCCTCCGGGGTAAACCGTGCTCAGCAGCACGCCGAGCGGCCGGGGCATGCCGAGCGACGGCGCCAGCTCGGCGGTCACCGACTGGCCCCCGGCCCCGAACCACGGGCGCACGATCCGATCGCCGCTGCCAGTGCCGCTGCCGGCGATGACCGTGCGCACCATGTTGGCCGGGATGGCGAAGCCGATGCCGATCGACCCGCCGCCGTCGCGTGCGAAAATGGCGGTATTGATGCCGACCAGCCGCCCATCCATCGAGACCAGGGCGCCGCCGGAATTGCCGGGATTGATCGCCGCATCGGTCTGGATGAAGAACCGGTAATCGGCGATGCCGACCATGGTGCGGGCCACCGCCGAGACGATGCCGCTGGTCACCGTCTGGCCGACGCCGAACGGATTGCCGATGGCGAGCACGAGATCGCCGACCTCGAGCTCGTCGGAATCGCGCAGTTCCAGCGCCGGCAGACGCTCGGCACCGGGCTCGATACGCAGGATGGCGAGATCGGTGCGCTCGTCCGTGCGCACGATCTGGGCGTCAAACTCGCGCCGGTCGGCGAGCACGACCGTGATCTCGTCCGCCCCCCGGATAACGTGATGGTTGGTGACGATGATGCCGCTGGGCTCGACGATCACGCCGGAGCCAAGCGAGTTCTGGACCCGCTCCGTCCCGCCCGGGCCGCCCGAACCGGGGAACTGGTCCCCGAAAAAGCGCCGGAAGAACGGGTCGTTGAGCAGCGGCGACGGCACCGTGCGAACGGTGCGACGGGTGAAGATGTTGACCACGGCCGGCGCCGTGCGCTTCACCAGGGGGGCGAAGGACAGCTGGATCTCGGCCGGGTTGCGCGGCACGGCCCGCTGCTGGGAAGCGGCCGGAACGGCAGGCAAAACCAGCATCAGAACGGCGAGCGCCAAGGACAGAACGGCCTGCGGCATGGGTGGATTCGGGAATGGGAAAAGGGGGGTCAGTCTAGCATTGGCACCCGTCGCAAAACGAACCCTTCGCGGGGCTTTTTTAGGGTCGGCGGCTCAGGCCGGGTACGGCTTTTCAACCGGACGGACGGACGGCGAAACCGGCGCCCGGCGTGCCGCCGCAAGCGCCAGGGCGACGGCCAGCAAGGCCGGTACCGCCTGGACCACCAAGGCTGCCACCCATAGGGCGCTGGCCGGCGCCGAAGGCTGAAGCGTGAGGCTGAGGACCGCGGCGCCGAGCAGCGCCGCCGCCAGCCCGAGCTCAAAGGCGGCCCCCTGCAGGGCTCGTCCGATGCCGGCCGCGCCAGCCCCCTTGGGCGTACGGCGGAACGGCGCTCCCGGCATCAGCGCCGCGTGGATCACGGCGCGGCCGATGGTCGGCGCCAGTGCAATGCCGGCCAGGGTCGCGCGCAGGGAATCGGCAAGCGCGCACGGTACGCGGGCGCGATGCACGGCGAAGGCGATCGCCGAACGGCTGGCAAAGGCGAGCAGCGGCGGCGTGAACAGTACCGGGTCCGGCAGCTCGACATAGTTGGGAAACGCGAGCGACAGGCCCGTCCACACGACCGACAACGCCGCAAAAGCGAGCCCGATCCCGTCGCCGACCCAGGGCAGCCAGCCGGAGACATAGCGTAGGCGCTGACGCAGGGTGAGCGGCGAGCCTGGCATGAACAGGCGCCAATGGCGGCGCAGGATACGCATCCCGC
>DASYUS010000509.1:0-1556 GCA_036000945.1 Allostellaceae bacterium | reverse complement strand
GATCGCGCTTGGCGGCACCGGCAGCAACCTGTTGGCGCTCGGCTTCGGCTACTGGTTGATCGGCGCGGTCGTCGGCAGCGCCGCTGTCGGCGCCAGCAACACGCTGGCACTGGCCGGGACCACCGGCGCGACAGTGACGGTGAACTACGACCCCCTGACATTGACCAATTTCACCGACGTGCTGTTCGGCAGCGGCGGTAATAACCGATTGGCGGTGGGGTACGTCGACTTCACGTTGCCACTCGTGATTTCCGGCTTCACGTTATCGAGCGACGTCATCGATCTGCAGCAAATCGGCACCGACGGCACGATCAGCAATTTCGATACGGTGAGCGATGAGATCACCGTTACCGGCTCTGGCGGCTCGGTGACGCTGCGCTTCGATTCGATCGACGGGCTGACTTTTGCGACGCAGTCTGATTTCGGCACGGGCATCAACCTGGCACCGGTGTGCTACTGCCGCGGCACGATGATCCTGACCGATCGGGGCGAGGTGGCGGTCGAGGAGCTGGCGATCGGCGATCTTGTGATGACGATTTTGGGAGAGGCGAAGCCGGTTAAATGGGTCGGGTATCGCGCCTATGACGGAAGGTTTGTCGCCGGCAACCGGGCGATGCTGCCGGTGCGCATCAGGGCCGGGGCATTGGCCGACGGCGTGCCGGTGCGCGACCTCCTGGTCTCGCCGGGCCACGCGCTCCTCATCGGGGGGATGCTGGTGCGCGCCGAGCACCTCGTCAACGGCGCGACGATCGTCCAGGAAACCTCGGTCAAGCGCCTCGACTACTTTCACATCGAGCTGGAGACGCACGACATCCTGATCGCCGACGGCGCGCCGGCCGAGAGCTACATCGATTGCGACAACCGCGGCAAGTTCCACAATGCGGCCGACTTCGCCCGGCTCTACCCCGACGACGAGCGGCCGCGCTGGCAGTATTGCAGACCGCTCCTCGAATGGGACTCACCCGAACCGGACGCAATCCGGGCGGCGCTGCTCGGGCGCGCCCAAGGACTCGGCCACCGGCTCGACCGCGACCCCGATCTGCACCTCGTCGTCGACGGCGCCGAAATCCGGCCGACGGCGGTCGAGGACCGGCTTTACCGCTTCCTTGTCCCGGCCGGCAGCGCGTGCGTCTCGCTCGTCTCGCGCAGCGTGGCGCCGGCCGAGGTCGAGGCGCACGAGCGCGACCGGCGCCGCCTCGGCGTGCCGGTCGAGCGCCTCGTCCTCGCTGACGGCGATCTGCGGATCGAGGCGGGACACGGCCACGAGGGCCTCGCCGCCGGGTTCCACGACGACGAGGCGACGCATCGCTGGACCGACGGCCTCGCATCGCTGCCGGAGACCTGGCTGCGCTCCTTCCCCGGCGCCTTTACGCTGGAGGTCCGCCTTCTCCCCAGCAGCCTTCCGTACCGTCTGCCGACGCCGGCGCGCACCCGCGCCGCGGCCTGACCTCGAAGAGGCGGTCGCCCGGTGAGGCGCGTGTTCGCGTATCAGCGGCCCTGTCGTCCGAGGCGATGCCGGGGGTCGGCGGGCGGCGCCGTGACGTCGGATTAACGCG
>DASYUS010000508.1:0-2642 GCA_036000945.1 Allostellaceae bacterium | reverse complement strand
GGGCGAGGCCCGCCCGCTCGACGGCATCCCGCTCGCCGTCAAGGATCTGTTCTGCACCAAGGGCGTCCTCACCACCGCCGCCTCGCACATCCTTGACGGCTTCCACCCGCCCTACGAATCGACCGTCACCGAAAAGCTGTGGGATGCCGGCGCGGTGATGCTCGGCAAGGCCAATCTCGACGAGTTCGCGATGGGTTCGTCGAACACGACAAGCCATTACGGCCCGGTCGAGAACCCGTGGCGGCGGGCCGGCGACAACCGTCCCTTGGTGCCGGGCGGCTCGTCGGGCGGCTCGGCGGCGGCGGTCGCCGCCCATGCCGCGCTCGCCGCCACCGGCACCGACACCGGCGGCTCGATCCGCCAGCCGGCGAGCTTTTGCGGTGTTGTCGGGCTGAAGCCGACCTATGGGCGATGCTCGCGCTGGGGCGTCGTCGCCTACGCCTCCTCGCTCGACCACCCCGGGCCGATCGCCCGCACCGTCAAGGACGCCGCGATCCTGCTCGGCGCGATGGCCGGGCACGACCCCAAGGATTCGACCTCGGCGCCGCTGCCGGTGCCCGATTACGAGGCGGCGCTGACCGGCGACATCAGCGGCCTGCGCATCGGCATCCCCAAGGAATATCGCGCCCCGGGCATGCCGGCCGAGATCGAGGCGCTGTGGCAATGCGGCGCCGAATGGCTGCGCGAGGCCGGCGCCGAGCCGGTCGAAATCAGCCTGCCGCTGACGAAATACGCGCTCCCGGCCTATTACATCATCGCGATGGCCGAAGCCTCCTCCAACCTCGCGCGTTATGACGGGGTGCGTTTCGGGCTGCGGGTGCCGGGGGACAGCCTCGACGGCATGTACGAGCTGACCCGCGCCGCCGGTTTCGGCGCCGAGGTCAAGCGCCGCGTGCTGATCGGCACCTACGTGCTGTCGGCCGGCGATTACGACGCCTACTACCGGAAGGCGCAGCAGGTCCGCGCCCTGATCGCGCGCGATTTCGCCCGGGCCTTCGAGCGGGTCGATTGCCTCCTCGCCCCGACCGCGCCGTCGGCCGCCTTCGCGATCGGCGACAACAGCGACGACCCGGTCGCGATGTACCTCAACGACGTCTTCACCGTGCCGGCCAACCTCGCCGGCCTGCCGGCCATCTCGGTGCCGGCCGGCCTCTCCGCCGACGGCCTGCCCTTGGGCCTCCAGCTGATCGGCCGCGCCTTCGACGAGGAAACGGTGCTGCGCGTCGGCGAGCTCATCGAACGCGCCGCGAATTTCACCCATCGCCCAAGCTTCATCGCCGGAGGAGGCTGACGGATTCGCGCCGATTCCGGCTGTGCGGGCGATCGTGACCGAACCGCTGGAACCGACCCTCACGGTCGTTGGGCAGAAAGCCAATGCCCCGTTTTCGCTGTTGCCGCTCACCCAGCATTGGCGACCGCAGCCACCAGTGGACACCTGATTTGCTACGAATTTTCCTCCGCTAGAGTATTGCGCTGATGGCGAAACGCTTCGGTGATGGCGGCGGATACGGCCCTGATCCGCGCTGAGCGACGCATATCTTCGTGCACAATCAGCCACACCGTGCGACGTGCCGGTGCCTCATGCGGCCAAACCCGGGTGACATCAGGAGAGCGGTCGCCGAGAAAACACGCGAGTTCGGCAATACCGACATCGTTGGCGGCGGCCGTCCGCTGGATCAGTGGGTTGTCGCATCGCAGCGCTATGCGTGCACCGTCTACCGACTCTCCCAGAAAGAAGGGGCTGGTAGCCGCCGGCGCGCCCGTAAATGTGATTAGGTCGTGGCCGGCCAAGCCTTGGCCGCGCTTCGGAATACCCGCGCGAATTAGGTAACGTTTCGAGGCGTAGAGCGTAAAGCCCATTTCTCCGAGCTTGCGACAGATGAGATCCGGAGCCGAAGGGCGCGCGAATCTGATCGCCAGATCGGCGTCGCGCCGCGCAATGTCGAGCGACCGGACGCCAACAAGCAGATCGACCTGAAGCCCGGGGTGGGCCTGCCGCAGCGTTGCAATGGCAGGCGCGACGACTTGATAGGCGAGCGCCTCGGTAGTAGTGACCCGAACGGAACCCGCAACAAGTGAATCGCGCCCCGCGGCGATCCGCTCCAAGTCCAATGCCGCATTTTCCATGGCCATGCATTGGCGCAGGATGGCGTCTCCGGCCGAGGTGAGGTTAAAGCCATCCGGGGTGCGGTTAAGTAATGTGGCGCCCAGGCGCTTCTCAAACAGCGCAATGCGTCGCCCGACCGTAACGTGCCCGACCCCCAGAATGCGGGCGGCTCCCGACAAGCTGCCCGCGCGCGCCACAGCCAGAAAGAAGCGCACATCGTCCCATAGCCAGGTTCCCGGAGATCTGTTCATTTATGAATACCCTATGTGAACAGAGAGAGGATGCAAATAGCTTTTCGGGGCTCTTACGTTTTGCGTGATGGCGAGAGATCTCATCGAAGGCCGGCCCGGCATCCTCACCGCAGTGTTTGAGGCAACGACTTACGTGGAGAACCGCTGATGACCGTCGCCGCTGTTCCCGCCGGTATATTCCCGGCGCGCCCCGTTTGGCGCAGCCTGCTTTGGATCGTGCCGCCCACGCTGCTGTGGATAGTGCTGATCTATTGGCAGCCGATCATCCCGGGCAGCGGCGTTCC
>DASYUS010000507.1:0-4290 GCA_036000945.1 Allostellaceae bacterium | reverse complement strand
GCGGTGGCGATGGCCCACCGCGTCACCCGTCGCGACAAGGCGGTGCTCTCGGGCCGGCTGCACCCACACTACCGCGCGGTGTGCCAGACTTATGCCCAGTTCGCCGGGTTTGTGCTGACCGCGGGGGACGCCGCGCCGGCCCCCGCCGAAGACCTCACCGCGCTGATCGATGGCGATACGGCCTGCGTTGTCGTGCAGAATCCCGACTTCTACGGCGAGATCCGCGACTATTCGACGCTGGCGCAACGCTGCCACGAGAAGGGCGCGCTACTGGTCGTCGTCGTCACCGAGATCCTGTCCTTGGGCGCGATCCGCCCGCCCGGCGAGATGGGCGCCGACATCGTCGCCGCCGAGGGTCAGTCGTTCGGCAACGCCCTCAATTTCGGCGGGCCGCATGTCGGCCTCTTTGCCAGCCGCGAGAAATTCGTGCGCCAGATGCCGGGGCGCCTGGTCGGCGAAACGCTTGACGCCAAGGGAGGGCGCGGCTGGGTGCTGACACTGTCGACGCGCGAGCAGCACATCAGGCGCGAGAAGGCGACGAGCAACATCTGCACCAATTCGGGGCTGTGCGCCCTGGCCTTCACCATCCACCTGTCGCTGCTCGGCGAGGCAGGCCTGACGCGCCTCGCCCGGCTCAACCACGCAACCGCGGTGGCGACCGCCGAGCGTCTGTCGGCGATCCCCAGCGTGGCGCTGCTCAACGGCAGCTTCTTCAACGAATTCACGCTGCGCCTGCCATGCAGCGCGGCACCGGTCGTCGATGCGTTGGCGGAGCGCGGCATTCTCGGCGGCATCCCGGTCAGCCGCCTCCATCCTGGCCGCGCCGATCTGGAAAATCTACTGCTGCTGGCGGCAACCGAGATGGTGACATTGGCGGATATCGAACGCTGCGAAGCGGCGCTCCGGGAGGTGCTGCGATGAGCGAGTGGAGCCAGGCGCTGAGCGTGCACGCCGCCGCAGATGCGCCGAGCCCGGCCGAGACGATCGGCGGCAACCGCGGGCTCCAGATCGAGGAGCCGCTGATCTTCGAGCAGGATTCGCCCGGCCATTGCGGCGTCGATCTGCCCGAACCGCCGCCCGTCCGCTCGCGCCTGAACGGGCTCGAACGCCAGGGCCCGATCGGGCTCCCCGGCCTCAGTGAGCCGCAGATCGTTCGCCATTTCACCCGGCTGTCGCAGAAGAACTACGCGATCGACAGCGGCCTCTACCCGCTCGGCTCGTGCACGATGAAGCACAACCCGCGGCTCAACGAGAAGATGGCGCGGCTGCCGGGCTTCGCCGATGTCCACCCGCTGCAACCGCAGGCGACGGTGCAGGGCGCTTACGAGCTGATCGACACGCTGGCGCACTGGCTGAAAACACTGACCGGGATGCCGGCCATCGCCTTGTCGCCGGCCGCGGGGGCGCAGGGCGAGCTGTGCGGCATCATGACGATCCGCGCCGCGCTCGAAGCGCGCGGCGACCGCCGATCGCGCATCCTGGTGCCGGAATCGGCGCACGGCACCAACCCGGCGACCGCGGCGACCTGCGGCTATTCGATCGAGGCGATCCCGGCCAACGATCGCGGCCGGGTCGATCTTGCCGCGCTCAAAGCCCGGCTCGGCGGCGACGTCGCCGCGCTGATGCTGACCAACCCCAACACCTGCGGCCTCTTCGAGGGCGAGATCCTGGAGATTGCCGCCGCGGTGCACGAGGCGGGCGCCTTCTTCTATTGCGACGGTGCCAATTTCAACGCGATCGTCGGCCGGGTGCGGCCGGCTGATCTCGGCATCGACGCCTTGCAGATGAACCTGCACAAGACCTTCTCGACCCCGCATGGCGGCGGCGGCCCGGGCAGCGGCCCGGTCGCGCTGGCGGCCGAGCTGGCGCCGCACGCGCCGCTGCCCTGGCTGGTGCATGGTGCCGGCGGGTTCGCGCTCGCCGAGCATGCCGGTGGCCCGGCCGCCCGGTCGATCGGCCGGCTCAAGGGGTTCCACGGCCAGATGGGAATGTTCGTCCGCGCCCTCTCCTACATGATGAGCCACGGCGCCGACGGCCTGAAGCAGGTCGCCGAGGATGCCGTCCTCAATGCCAACTACCTGCGAGTGCGGCTCGCCGACGCGCTGAGCCTCGCCTTTCCCGGCACCTGCATGCACGAGGTGCTGTTCGACGACCGCTTCCTCAAGGACACCGGGATCACCACGCTCGATTTCGCCAAGGCGCTGATCGACGAGGGCTATCACCCGATGACGATGTATTTCCCGCTGGTCGTGCACGGCGCCCTGTTGATCGAGCCGACCGAGACCGAGTCGAAGGCCGCGCTCGACCAGTTCGTTGCGGTGCTGCGCGGCCTCGCCGAGCGTGCCCGCTCGGGCGATGCCGACGCCTTCCGCGCCGCCCCGCGCCTCACGCCCCGCCGCCGCCTCGACGAAACCGCGGCAGCGCGCCACCCGGTCTTGCGCTGGCGCCCCGCACCCGCGCAGCAGGAGGCGGCGGAGTAGCACCGTGACCTTTCCGTATGCCTGAACCAGAACGTCTGCCACCGCCGCCATTTTTGGTGAACCCGTTACTTCGCGTTGACGGTGATGGCCAAGGCGGATCGGCGGTGGATCGATCCGGCGGATATCTTGAGAACCCTGACTCAACCCGTGCGCCGCGAGCGTCAAGCGGATGGCCGCGTACGCTATTGGGCTTACATCCCCAATCTCCAAAGCTATATACGCGCGTCGTGACGCTGGCCGATGGAGAGACGGTTCACAACGGGTCCAAGGACGCGGACTTCACCGAATGAGCGCCGAGTTCGATTACGATCCGTCGACAGACAGCCTGTACATCAAGCTGCGACCGGGATCGTCCGTGGACAACCGCATCGTCGGCGACGATGTCGTTATTGATGTGGGGGCGGATGGCGAGCCGGTCGGCTACGACATCCAGCATGCGAGCAAGCACCCGGAGGCGATCGCCGAGGCCCTCGGGTATCTTCACGAGCGCCACGCCGCATAGGAAATAACTGTCTGGCTGGACGGGCGATGCTCCGCTCGGGCGGGTCCCGCGTCAAAAAGCTCCCGGCGCCACCGGAAGACAAAACGCGCGCTGCGACTTGTGTTGGATCGCCCGCCGCGTCATGGTAAATCGGAAACCGGCGCCCAGACCGGACCGCCCCCACCGCGCCCGTGAGAGGTGCCTGATGCCCAGATATTTATTGATCGAATCGCGCGACCCGTTCGAGTCGAACGACACCGGTTTCTGCGTCGATCTCGCGACGCAGCTCGCCGCCGCGAAGAACGAGGTCACCGTCTTTCTCGTGCAGAACGGCGTGTTGCCGGCGCGCCCCGGCGCTCGCGCGGGCGACCTCGCCAAGCTGAGCGGCGCTGGCGTCAAGGTCCTCGCCGACAGCTTTTCGCTGAAGGAGCGCGGCATCGACGAGGCGCGGCTTGCCGCCGGGATCACGGCGGCGCCGCTCGAGACCGTCATGGATGCGCTCGCCGAGGGCGCCAAAGTCATCTGGCATTGAGGGAGGCAGTCGTGGCCGACAAGAAGACCATCACCATCGCGATCATGGACGCGCCCTACGAGAACGCGCGTTCGACGACGACGCTGCGGCTCATCGATATCGCGGCGAAGCGCGGCTACAACATCAACGTCTTCGCCTACGAGGGCGCGGTGCTGCAGCCGTTCGGCGCGCAGAAGGCGCACCCCAACGCGGTGCACGGTCGCAGCGTCGAGGAAGAGAACCACTTCATCCCGAAAGACGCGATCGCCGCGCTGATGCGCTCGGCCGAGAGCAACGGCGGCAAGATCGACTGGGTGAATTGCGGGCTGTGCGTTGACGAGCGCGGCGCCGCCGAGGCGATTGCCGGCGTGCGGCGCGGCTCGCCTGCCGATTTCTGGCAGATGTCGGAGGCGTCGGACAACACGCTCGTCATCGCCACGCGCTGAGGAGGCGGTCATGAAAACCCTGAGCATCATCGAGAGCGCCTATCGCGCGACAATCGAAGAGCAGGACGACACGATCGTCTGGCTGCACGGCGCGATGAAAGGCGCCGGCGCGGATCTCGCCGTATTGCTGCGCGGCAATGCGGTCAACTACCTGGTGCAGAAGCAGAATGCGGCCGGCCTCGCGTTCGGCGACTGGCGGCAGACGCAGCCGCCGTCGATCGCCTCGGACCTGGCTGCGCTCGCCGCCAAGGGCGTCGAAATCTGCTATGTCGCCGAGGACCTGGCCGAGCACGGCATCCAGCGCAACGAGTTGATCAACGACGCCCAGCCCGTGGCACGCGCTGCCGTCGCCGATCTCGTCGGCCGCTACGG
>DASYUS010000506.1:0-6737 GCA_036000945.1 Allostellaceae bacterium | reverse complement strand
GAGCAACTCAAGCGCACCGCCGCACAGCGTGTAGGCCAGGCGCAATGCCAGGCCGAGACGGCGCGCCTCGTCGGCCGCGCCGTCGCTGAGCAACGGTCGCGTCGCCGCCTTGATCGAGTCGTCGATCGCGCCGCCGTAGCGGGCGTGGAGCGTCGCCGCGATGAACACCCGCTCGTGATGGGTGATATGGCCTACCGGCATCCGCAGGGTGCGGCTGAAGGCGTGCTCTGCGCGGTAGTCGGGGTGCTCGGTCCAGGCGAAATCGCTGAGCCAGCAGGCGGCGCGGTGCAGCCGGCGCTGGCCCTCGTCGAGATCGGGGAAGACGGGCGCGGTCCAGCGCTGCAGGCGGTCGCCGTCGCCGCGCCCGCGGCTCTGGCTCACTGCGATCCCGATCGCAGCCGCGATCAGCGGATCGGTTCGCGGCTCCTTCGGCAAGAGGCCGTCGGCGTAGCCCTCGCGCAACCCGAATGCCGAGAAGACGATGCGCTCGGGCCGGCCGGCCGCGATCAGGTGCCGCAGGATCAGCGCCGCCAGCGGCACGAAATCGAGACGCCGGCGGCTGATCGAGGCAATCCGTTCGAGTGACCGGCGCGACTGCCCGGCGATGATGTCGAGGAACCCTTCGGCCTGCCGCCGGGCAATTGTGTATTCGTGAATGATGTGCAGCGGGTAGTGCGTCTGCTCCATGTGCAGTCGCGCGATCGCCCGCCAGGCGCCGCCGACCAGATAGAGGTTCCGGCCGGACGCCTCGCGCAGCACCGCGGCGTCGCCGATCACCCTCTCGATCGTCTCGCTCAGCGATCTGCGGTTGTCGAGCAGTTCGGCAAGGCGCAGCGGCCCGAGCGGCAGGCTGACCCCGGCGCCGATCGGCACGCGCGCGCCGGCATCGACCCGCACCAGCTCGACGCTGCCGCCGCCGAGATCGCCGACCACACCGTCGGCCGCGCGGATCCCGGCGAGGACGCCGGCGGCCGACAGCCGGGCTTCCTCGCTGCCCTCGACGATGCGCATGGGCACGCCGCACTGGCGCTCCGCCTCGGCGGCAAAGGCGCGGCCGTCGCGCGCCTCGCGCACCGCCGCGGTCGCGATGATCGCCAGATGATCCACGTCGAGCGCCCGGGCCAGGGCGACGAAACGCTGCAGATTGGCGAAGGCGAGCTCGACCCCGTCGCGGTTCAGCCTTCCGCTCTGGGCGATGCCGCGCCCGAGCGCGCACATGACCTTCTCGTTGAGCAGCGGCAGCAGCGTCGCGCCGAGCCGTTCGAAGACGACGAGGCGCAGAGTTGGAGCCGACATCGACGACGGCGATGCGGCCAAGCGGAGCGGCGTCCTGACGATCGGGCATCGCGGCGGCCGGCGGCCTCAGCGCGCCGCGGTCCCAGGGACGGCGGCGAGGCCGCTCGCCCGTCCGGAGGCGCGCCGCAACGCCTTGCCACGGCCGGAGAGGCTGGGATTGGTCATGAAATAGGTGTGGGCGGAAAAGCCCTCCTCCTCGGCGGCGACCCGGGTATAGGTGCCGTCCGGCGCCAGGTTCCAGCTTTGCAACGTGTCACGCAGGTTGGCCACCATGATCTCGTCGAGGATCTGGCGATGCACCGTCTCGTTCTCGATCGGCACCAGCGCCTCGACGCGCCCGTCGAAATTGCGCGGCATCCAGTCGGCCGAGCTGATGAACACTTTCGCCTTGTCGGAGGGCAGCTTGTGGCCGCTACTGAAACAGACGACGCGTCCGTGCTCGAGAAAGCGCCCGATGATGCTCTTGACCCGGATGTTCTCCGACATGCCGGGAACGCCGGGCCTCAGGCAACAGATCCCGCGCACCACGAGGTCGATGCCGACCCCGGCCTGCGAGGCCTGGTAGAGCAGGTCGATGATCGCCGGGTCGACGAGCGAATTGAGCTTGGCCCAGATCTGCGCCGGCTTGCCGGCCCGGGCGTGGGCAATCTCGGCCTCGATCAGCTCGGCGATGCGGGCGCGCAGGTCAACGGGCGCCACCGCGATCTTTTCGAGGCTTGCCGGTCGGGCATAGCCGGTCATGAAATTGAAGAGGCGCGCGGCGTCGCGGCACAGCGCCTCGTCGCAGGTGAAAAACGACAAATCCGTGTAAACCTTGGCGGTGTACGGGTGGTAGTTGCCGGTGCCGAAATGCACGTAGGAGCGCAACTCGCCACCCTCGCGCCGCACCACGAGCGACACCTTGGCGTGCGTCTTCAACTGCAGAAACCCGTAGACCACCTGCACCCCGGCGCGCTCCAGCTCGTGCGCCCAGCGGATGTTCGCCTCCTCGTCGAAACGCGCCTTCAGCTCGATCATCGCGGTGACCGATTTGCCTGCCTCGGCCGCCTCGGCCAGCTCGCGGACGATCGGGCTGTCCTCGCTGGTGCGGTAGAGCGTCTGCTTGATCGCGACGACCGCCGGGTCGCGCGCCGCCTGGCGCAGGAACTGGACGACGACGTCGAAGCTCTCGTAGGGGTGATGGACGACGATGTCCTTCTGCTTGATCGCGGCAAAGCAGTCGCCGCCGAAATCGCGGATGCGCTCGGGAAACCGCGGATTGTAGGGGGTGAAGACGAGGTCGGGCCGCTCGTCGGTGATCAGCTGCGCGGTGTCTTCGAGCCCCAGGATGCCCGGCATCGCGAACAAATCGGCCGGCGCGGCGTCGAGGTGCTCGGTCAAAAACCGCAAGAGGTCGGCGGGCATCCGCGCATCGACCGCGAGATGGATGACATGGCCGCGCCGGCGCCGCTTGAGCGCGCTTTCGAACAGGCGGACGAGGTCCTCGGCCTCCTCCTCGAGCTCTACCTCACTGTCGCGCAGAACGCGAAAGACCCCTTGCGCGACGACCGCAAAGCCGGGGAACAAATGGTCGAGATAGAGCGCGATCATCTGCTCGACCGGGAGGAACCGGATGCGCGCGCCCGGCAGGCGGATGAAGCGGTCGACCGAGGCCGGGATCAGGATCAGCGCTTGCAGCCGCACGTTGTCGCTGAACCGTTCGAGCTGCAGCGCGAGGCCGAACCCGCGATTGGCAACAAACGGGAAGGGGTGTGCCGGGTCCATCGCCAACGGCGTCAGCACCGGGAAGATGTCGGCCATGAAGCGCTGTTCGAGCCAGGCCCGGTCGCTGGCCTTGAGCGCACTCGGGTCGATCACCGCGAGCCCGGCCTGGGCGAGCTGCCGGCGCAGCGACAGCCAGGTCACCTGCTGGGCTTCCATCAAGGCTCCCGCGCGCTCGCGGATCGCGTCGAGCTGCTGCGCCGGCGAGAGCCCGTCCTGGCTCAGCGTCTTAATGCCCGCGAGGTGCTGGCCTTTGAGCCCGGCAACGCGGACCATGTAGAACTCGTCGAGGTTGCCGGCCGAGATCGACAGGAACCGCAGCCGCTCCAGCAGCGGATGGCGCCGGTTGTCGCTTTCGGCCAGCACGCGCTCGTTGAACGCCAGCCACGACAGCTCGCGGTTGATGAAGCGCGCCGGCGACGCCGGCTCGCCCGGCTTCGGCTCACCCTGGCGGATTTCGACGATCTGCGCGCTGGTGCTCACCGCTGCTCTCCCGCCCTGCCGCTCGAACGGCAGGTTGCGGGGCGTGATTCTACGCGCCGAACGCGCCGCTGTCATGCGCGGCGCGTCGGAGACGACGCAGCTGCTGGGCTGACTGGGCTCAGCTGGTCGGGGCGGGTGGCGGGTTGATGTCGTAATCGATGCGGATCACGACAAACCATGGGTGGTCGGGATCGACGACGGTACCGTCGGGCTGGGCGAGACGGCCGTCGGCGGTGAGCGGCACGTGCTGCATCCCGACCGTGTCGTCGAGATTGCCGCCGATCCCGTCGAGCGAGCCGGCGCGGAGCGCGACGACGATGTTGCAATGTCCGGGGAAGCGGTCGGTCGGCAGCTCGTCGTAGCGGATCGCCCGGCGGCCGCGCCACATGCAGATCAAGTCGCCCCGTTGTGGCGCGTAGCGCTCGGGCGGCTCGGCGGCGATCGCCAGATCGCGCCGCTGCCCGAGCGTGCGCTGTTTGGCGGCGTTGATGTAGTCGGCATGGGTTGGCGTGTAGGGGAAGCGGTGCCCCGCTCCCGCCATCCGCATGACATACCCGATGAAGGCGGCCGACCAGGCGTAATTGCCGTCCTGGTTCGGCGGGAACACCCTGCCGGTCCGATCGTGCATGCCGGTGAAGCCCTGATCGGGCGCGCGCAGCGGCAGGCCGAGCCACCAATATTCGCCGACCCGCTGCCACAGCCCCTCGGAGCGCTCGGCGTCGTACGGCAGCTTCTGGTTCGGATAGACGACCGTGGAGCCGAACGCCCGCCACTCGCGGAGCGCGATCTCTACTGCCGCTGCGCGCGAGAACGGCTGATAGGGAAGGCGGGCGAATGGCGGGATATGCGCATCGTCCGGCGGGGCAGGCGGCGGCTGCGGCGCGCAGGCGGCCAATGCCAGCGCAAGCAGCAGGAGCGGCAACGCAAACCGTCGTCTGTGCAAGACCCGCCCCGATCCGAATGCGCCTCCGCGCCCGATACCCAGAATCAATGAAAGGTGGAACGTCGCCCCGCTTTTTTGCCCGGTCCACCCCGACGAAGGTCGGGGCCCATGAAGCGACAACCCGGGTGGTTGACGGATGGGCCCCGGCCTGCGCCGGCGTGGATCGGAACGATGATGCGCGTCCGCCTGAGAGCGGGTACTAAAAATCATAAAGGCGCGCCGGATTGGTCACCAGGATCTTGCGGCGGACCGCGGCCTGCGGCGCCCACAGCCGCAGCTGGTTCAAGGCCAGACCGTCGTCGATGTCGTAATAGGGCGCGATGTCTTCGGGGGCGGCGCCGGGGGCGGCGGCGTGCGGGTGCGGCCAGTCGGTGCCCCAGAGGATGCGGTCGGGGTTGGCGGCGATCAGCGCCCGTGCCAGCGGCGCCACATCGTCGTAGGCGGGCGCCTTGGCGGAGCTGCGATAGGCGGCCGAAACCTTGACGTAGGCGTGGCCGTTGCCGACCAGGGCCAGCAGGTCGGCAAAACCCGGCTGGTCGACCCCGCCCGCCGCCGTCGCGCCGCCGAAATGGTCGAAGACGACCGGCACCCGCAGCCGGGCGACCACCCGGCGCAACCCGGCGACGACCGACAGCCGGGTGTAGACCTGGACGTGCCAGCCGAGCGGCGCAACCCGCTTCACCGCCGCGGCGAGGTTCTTACGCGCGAGATCGAGGTCGGTTTCGCCGGCGGTTTCGAGGTTGACCCGGACGCCGCGGATGCCGGCCCGGTGCATCTCGTCGAGGTCGGCGTTCGAAGTCCTTTCGTCGATGACGGCGACGCCGCGGGCGCGCGACCCGAGCCGGCGCATGCCGTCGAGCGTGCAGGAATTGTCGCTGCCGTAGACGCTCGGCTGGACGATGACGACGCGCGACAGGTGCAATGCCTCCTGCAGCGCCAAGAGCTCGGCCGCGTCAGCCGGCGGCGGGGTATAGGCGCGCCGGGCAGCGAACGGAAACTCGGCTGCCTGCCCGAAGACATGGACATGGCAATCGCAGGCGCCGGCCGGCAACGCAAAGGAGGGTGCGGTCGCCGGCTGCGAGGCGGCGAGCGTGCGGCCTTCCGCGACGGCCGGCGATACCTGGGCCGCGCCGGTCGCGGCCGCTTGTGGGCGGACGCGGCGGGGTGCACCCGCCGATCGCCATAATGCGATGCCGCCGGTCAGCCCGTCGCTGTTGGGGACGATCGTCACGTCAGCCGGCAGGGCAAAATTGATCTGCTTGGCATTGCCGCCGCCGAGGTAGAGGTGATCGAAATTGACCAGGTGGCGCAGGATGTCGATGACCCGCGCGACCCGCTTGTTCCACCGCTTCTTGCCGATTTTGTCGAGCGCCGCCTTGCCGATGTATTCCTCGTAGGTCTTGTTGCCGCGCACTGGGTGGTGGGCGAATTCGAGGTGCGGCATGATTTGACCGTTCGCGAAGATCGCGGTGCCGGCCCCGGTGCCGAGCGTCAGCACCATCTCGACGCCGTTTCCCGCGATCGCGCCGAAACCCTGCACGTCGGCATCGTTCATCACCCTGACCGGCTTCTGCCAGCGCTCGGCAAGCGCCCTCTGCAGATCGAAGCCGGCCCACAGCTCGGTGCCGAGATTGGGCGCGGTCAGGACGCGGCCGTCGCGCACCGCGCCGGGGAACCCGACCGAGACCCGGGCGAAATCGCCGAGCCCGGCGGCTGCCGAGTCGATCGCGGCGGCCAGCGTCTCCGGAGCCACCGGACGCGGCGGGGTCGGGAAGCGGACACGCTTGCCGACGATCTTTCCGTCGCCGTCGAGCAAGGCGAGCTTGATGCCGGTCCCGCCGATATCGACGGCGAGCGTGCGATCTTCGTCCATGGCGGCCTCCCGCGTTCGTCATTCGACGATAGCGCAGCCTGCCAGCCGCGGCCATTGCGTCGTCTCGGCCGCGCCAAGTAAAGAGCGCATCGCCGGCATGCCACGGGCGCCAAATGACCATTCGATCGCCGGCCGGAACATCGGATACAAGGCGCCGGCATGCTTTTCAACTCGCCGATCTTCCTGTTTGCGTTTCTTCCGGCGACCGTCGCCGGCTACATCATACTGCGCCAGTTCAGCGGGCCTCGCGCCGTGCTGGGCTGGTTGTTGGCCGCATCGATCTTCTTTTACGGCTGGTGGAACCCGGTTTTTGTCCCGCTGCTCCTCGGTCTGGCGCTGTTCAATTTCATCGTTGCCCGCGGGATCACCGCATACCGCGCG
>DASYUS010000505.1:0-7343 GCA_036000945.1 Allostellaceae bacterium | reverse complement strand
CGACGAGATCGCCGGGTGGAACAAGGAGTTGGAAGAGCGCGTCGCCGCCCAGCTCGCCGAGATCGAGAGGGCCGGCAAATTGCGTCGCTTCCTCGCACCGCAGCTTGCCGACCTCATCGTCGCGCAGGGCGACGAGAGGATCCTCGAGTCGCATCGCCGCGAGATCGTCGTCGTGTTCTGCGACCTGCGCGGGTTCACCGCGTTCGCCGAGCGCGCTGAGCCCGAGGAGGTGATGGCACTCTTGAAGGATTACCACGCCGCGATGGGGCCGATCGTCGCGCAATACGAGGGCACGATCGACCATTACGGCGGCGACGGCATCATGGTGTTCTTCAACGATCCGGTGCCGACCCCCGACCCGGCGCAGCGGGCGATCGCCATGGCGGCGGCGATGCGCGAGCGGGCGCAGCCGCTGTTGCGCCTCTGGCGGCGGCAGGGCCACGATCTCGGCTTCGGCGTCGGCATCGCGCAGGGTTACGCGACGCTCGGCCAGATCGGCTTTGCCGAGCGTATGGACTACACCGCGATCGGCACCGTCACCAACCTTGCCGCCCGGCTCTGCGCCGAAGCGAAAAACGGGCAGATCCTCCTCTCCGCTCGCGTTGCGATGGCGGTCGAGGACAGCGCCGAACTGGAAGAGATCGGCGATTTGGCCATCAAAGGGCTCTCACAGGCGGTCGCCGTCTACAACGTGCCGCCCGCCACGCCGCAATAAAAATGAGGTTCCCCGCGAAGGCGGGGACCCATCGATCCGCGTTCCGGAACCGCCGAACCATAGGTCCCTGCCTTCGCAGGAACCCAGGTTGAGTGCACAGGGGATGGCAAATTTGGAGTCGCCGCGCAATATTGCGGCAACTCGTCGAGGAGCCGCCGATGATTTCCCGTCCCAACACCGCGCTGTCGCAGATCCATCTGCAGATCATGTGGTCGCGGCTGATCGCCGTCGTCGAGGAGCAGGCGCAGACATTGGTGCGCACCGCGTTCTCGACGCCGGTGCGCGAGGCCGGCGATCTCTCGGCCGGCGTCTTCGACAGGGACGGCAACATGCTGGCGCAGGCGGTGACCGGCACCCCCGGTCACGTCAACTCGATGGCCGCGGCGGTCAAGCACTTCCTCGCCGCGTTCCCGCTCGCGACGATGAAGGCGGGCGATCATTACATCACCAACGACCCGTGGCTGACCTGCGGCCATTTGCACGATTTGACCGTGGTCAGCCCGACCTTCCTTCGCGGCGAGCCGGTCGGGCTCTTCGCCTCGACGGTCCACGTCGTCGATATCGGCGGGCTCGGCATGGGGCCGGACGGCCGCCAGGTGTTCGAGGAGGGGCTGGCGATCCCGCTGATGCCGCTCGCCCGCGAAGGCCGGATGAACGACGATTTGATGCGCATCATCCGCGCCAATGTGCGGGAACCCTTGCAAGTCGAGGGCGACGTCTACGCGCTCGCCGCGTGCAACGACGAGGGCAGCCGCCGCCTCGTCGAGATGATGGAGGAGTTCGGCATCGCCAATCTCGACCGGCTCGGCGACCACATCATCGAGACCTCGCGACAGGCGACGCTCGAGGCGATCGGCCGGCTCAAGCCCGGCAAATACCGGAACAGCGTGGCGATGGACGGCTACGACCGACCGCTGACGCTCGCCGGCGAGATGACGATCGGCGCCGGCGGCATCCATGTCGACTATGCCGGCACCTCGCCGGCAAGCGCATTCGGCATCAATGTCGTGATGAACTACACGCTGGCCTACACCGCGTTCGGCGTCAAATGCCTGGTCGCGCCCGAGGTGCCGAACAACGCCGGCTCGCTCGCGCCGATCACCGCGAGCGCGCCCGAGGGGTGCCTCCTCAACGTCAAGCGCCCACGCGCCGTGGCGGCGCGCCACACGGTCGGTCACATGCTGCCCGATCTGGTGTTCGGCTGCCTGCACCAGGTGATGGATGGCGGGGTGCCGGCCGAAGGCGCCTCCTCGCTGTGGAACCCGCAGATCTACGGCGGCGGCGAGGTGCAGGACGAACTCGGCGACGGCGAAGCACACGACCGGCCAGCCTTCAGCACCGTCATCTTCCATTGCGGCGGCACCGGCGCGCGGCCCGGGAAGGACGGGCTCGACGTCACCGCCTTCCCGTCGGGGGTGCGGACGATCCCGGTGGAGGCGACCGAGTCGGTGGCGCCCGTGATGTTCCGCCGCCGCGAGTTCCGCGAGGGCTCGGGCGGCGCCGGCAAATACCGCGGCGGCCTCGGCCAGGTCATCGAGCTGGGCGGCGCCGACGGCATACCGGTGGCGCTGTTGTGCAATTTCGAGCGCATCAACAACCCGGCGCGCGGCCGCGACGGCGGCGGCCTCGGTGCACCCGGCCGGGTCTCGCTGGTCTCGGGCAAGCCGATTCGCTCGAAGGGCAGGCAGACCGTGCCGGGCGGCGATTTCGCCCGCCTCGAACTGCCGGGCGGCGGCGGCTTCGGCGACCCCGCCGAGCGCGACCCCGACCAGGTCGCCGCCGATGTCGCCGACGGGCTCATCACGCGCGAGGTTGCCGAGCGCGACTACCGGGTGGCATTCCACACTGACGGCTCGGTCGACGCAGCCACAACCGCGCGGCTGCGGCAGCGGCCCGCCGCCGAATAGGGATAACTGGCGCTACCAGATGACCTGCACGCCGTAGGAAGCAAAAATCCGGTCGCGCGTGACGATCGGCATGTTTTCTGCCAATGCCTGCGCGATCATCATCCGATCGAACGGATCCTTGTGAAGTTGCTGCAGCAGCGCATAACGTCGCAGATGGAGGAAGTTGATCGGAAGCAGCGAAAATCCTTGGTTCGCCAGCATCGTCTCAACATCGTCCGGCAGCGACGGCAGCTTTCCCAATTGCGATTTGATGACCAACTCCCAGAGACCCGCAACGCTGACCAGCACCTCGTTCGCCTGATCGGTTATAGCCAGGCGCGCTGTGGCGCTTAGCGCTTGATTGGCCTCCGCCCACCAGACAAAGGCATGGCTGTCGAGCAGCAATCTCACAACGGGCCTTCGAAGAGTTCGGTAATCTCCTCGTCAGTGAACTCGAAATCCGGTCCGATCCAGATCTTTCCCTTGTACAGGCCCGGCACGCGCGGTTTCCGCTCCTTTACGACCGGCACCAGCTTGACCAGCGGCTCGCCGTTGCGGGCGATGACGATCTCCTCGCCCGCCAACGCCCGCTCGACGAGGCGCGACAGCGACGTCTTCGCCTGGTGCATGTTGACCGTCTCGGCCATCCCAATCCCCGCTTAGCTAGCTTAGCTAAAGATAGTGACGTGGCTCGCCCGGTCAACCGCGCCGCGCTTGTGCATTGAGGCCGGCGGCGGCGGGACCTATGTTGGCGCCATGCCGACGCTCCCGACCGCGATCCTCTTCGACCTCGACGACACGATCCTGTCGGCGTTCGGCCGCGCACCGAGCCAGTGGCAACGCGTCATCGCCGCCTTCGCCGAGCACCTCGAGCCGCATCCGCCGGAAGAAATCATCGACGCGGTCCTGGCTTACTCGCGCTACCTGTGGGCCGACGAGATGCGCCACAAGCATTGGCGCCACCGCATTGGCGACGCGCGCCGGCATATCGTCGCCAATGCGTTTGCCGAGCTTTGCGCCAAACACGGGCGGATCGCGCCGCCGCCGGAGATCTGCGATGCGATCGCCGACCGGTTCAACGAATTGCAGCACGACGAGTTGCAGATGTTCCCCGGCGCGCACGAGACGCTCGACCGGCTGAAGGAATTGGGGGTCAGGCTGGCGCTGGTCACCAACGGGGCGGGACCGCCGCAACGCGCCAAGGTGCGGCGCTTTGCCTTGGAGCACCGCTTTGACCACATCCAGATCGAGGGCGAGCACGGCTTCGGCAAGCCCGAGGAAGCGGCCTATCGCCATGCGCTTGCCGCACTCGATGTCGGGGCGCACGAGACCTGGATGGTCGGCGACAATCTCGAATGGGAAGTCGTCGCGCCGCAGCGCCTCGGCATCTACGCAATCTGGTATGACGGCTTCGGCATCGGGCTGCCGCCCGATTCGCCGATCCGCCCTGACCGCATCATCCGCTCGCTGCCGGAGCTGCTAGGATAGAGGCGGCGCGTTGAGATGCCGAACTCATGAGCGAGAGCAAAGGGCGCCGTCCGGTCCTCCAGCACCCGCTGGCCGAGCCGCAACCGCCTCAGATTGCCGACGCCCTAGAGGAGGCGATAGCGCTGCATCAACGGGGGCAGCTGGCGCAGGCCGAACCCCTCTATCGTGCCATCCTCGGCCGGATGCCGGACCACTTTACGGCGCTCCACATGCTCGGCGTCATCGAGGCCCAGCGACGGAATTTCGCGCCGGCGGTACAGCTTATCGGCCGAGCGTTGCAGCTCAACCCGGACTCGGCTCCGGCGCATGCCAACCTCGGCATTGCCCTGCGTCGGCTCAAGCGGCACGAGGAGGCGATCGCCAGCTTTGAGCGGGCATTGGCGATCAAGCCCGACTATGCCGAAGCCTTTCACAATCGCGGCAATGCCCTGCTCGAGCTGGGGCGCTACGAAGACGCAGTCGCCAGCTATGACCGGGCGCTGGCGGTCAAGCCCCACTACCCAGAGGCGCTGAACAACCGCGGCATCGCCCAGGATCAACTGAAGCGGCGCGAGGAGGCGGCTGCCGGCATCGCCGATACCGCCGCGGCGTTGAACGATCGCGGCATCGCCCTGTGTCGGCAGCGGCGTCCGGCAGAGGCGCTGGTCAGCTTTGACCAGGCGCTGGCGATCAAATCCGATTACGCCGACGCTCTGAACAACCGCGGCAACGCCCTGATCGATCTCAAGCGGTATCAGGATGCGGTCGACAGCTATGATCGTGCGGTGGCGATCAAGCCCGACCTTGCCGGGGCGCTGAACAATCGCGGCGTGGCCTTGCGTCAACTCCACCGCCATCGGGAGGCGATCGCCAGTTATGACCGGGCGCTGGCGATCAAACCCGACCATACCGACGCGCTGAACAATCGCGCCACCGCCCTCAGCGACCTCAACCGCCCTGAGGAGGCCGCCGAGGCATTTGCCCGTCTGCTGAGTTTGGCGCCCGGTTTCGACTATGCGAGCGGAAATCTGCTGCATTCGAAGCAGCATTGCTGCGATTGGGAAAACTACGATCAAGATGTCGAGCGGGTGGCAAGTGCGGTCGCCGCCGGCAAACGTGCCGTCCTGCCGTTTGGATTTCTCTCGATGTCCGGCCTGCCCGAGGCGCAGCTGCAATGTGCTCGGACCTTCGGCAACGACAAGTATTCAGCATCGCAGGAGCCGATCTGGCGAGGCGAACGCTATCGCCATGACCAGGTTCGGGTCGCCTACCTGTCGGCCGATTTTCGCGGTCACGCGGTCGCTTATTTAATGGCCGGCGTCCTTGAGGCCCACGACAGATCGCGGTTCGACATCACCGCGATCTCGTTTACGCGCGCCGAGCAGGATGAAATGCGCGCGCGGTTGAAGAATTCGGTCGATCGCTTCGTCGATGTTGAGGGCAAAAGCGACCGCGATGTCGCCCTGCTGCTCAAGGAGTTGGAGATCGATATCGCCGTCGATTTGATGGGGTATACGAAGGGCAATCGCCTGGGGATATTCGCGCTTCGGCCAGCCCCCATCCAGGTAAATTATCTGGGATACCCCGGCACTACCGGCGCCGACTATATCGATTACATCCTGGCCGATCGGTTCGTCATCCGCGAAGACGCACATAGCTTTTATTCGGAGAAGGTGGTTTCCCTGCCGGAGACCTTCCAGCCGAGGGATGCCCGGCAGCGGATCGGCGAGCGGACCCCGACCCGGGCAGCAGCGGGATTGCCCGAAAGCGGGTTCGTCTTCTGCTCGATCCACAATAATTACAAGATCGCGCCGCACATCTTCGATGTCTGGATGCGTCTCCTCCGGCAGGTCGACGGCAGCGTGTTGTGGCTGCTCGGCGACAATGCGGTGGCCGTTCGCCATCTGCAGCAGCACGCCGAACGCCGGAGCGTCGCGCCCGACAGGCTGGTTTTTGCCCCGCGCATCGCGCTGGAAGATCATCTGGCGCGGCAGCGCCTTGCCGATCTGTTCCTCGATACCCTGCCCTACAATGCCGGCACGACGGCAAGCGACGCGTTGTGGGTGGGGTTGCCGGTGCTGACCTGCGCGGGGTCGAGCTTTGCCGGACGGATGGCGGGCAGCCTGTTGAACGCCGTCGGCCTGCCGGAACTGATCACCGACAATCTCGCGGACTACGAGGCGTTGGCGCTCGCGCTGGCGCGCGACGGGAACCGGCTCGCGGCAATCCGCGCCAAGCTCGCGCGTCATCGTGACACCTTCCCGCTGTTCGACACCGACCGCTTTCGCCGGCATCTCGAGAGCGCCTACGAGACGATGTGGCAGCGCTACCAGCGCGGCGAGCCGCCGGCCAGCTTCGCCGTCGCGCCGGATCCGACACCCTTAAGGCGCTGAACCGGCGGCGCTTCAGCGCCGTGTCGCCGGCGTCTCGATCGGGGCGCAGTTTTTGCGGCCGGACATCAGGCAGTCTTCCAGCTTGGCGTTGTGTTGCAGCGCGGTGACGAGGAAATAGCTGCCGACGACGAGCGCCAGCACGAGGAGGAGGCCGATCACCGCCGGTCGGCGGCCACCCGGGTCGGGACCGTCGTCGCGGGGCTCGCTCATGCCACCGGCGCCCACAACACCTCTTCGATGTGATCGGCGCCGGTCGCCAGCATGACCAGCCGGTCGAAGCCGAGGGCGATGCCGGCGCATTCCGGCAACCCGTGCTCCAGCGCCGCGAGAAAATCCTCGTCGATCGGATAGGTTTCGCCGTAGAGCGCCTGCTTTCTCGTCTGATCGGCGGCGAAGCGGCGACGCTGCTCGGCGGCGTCGGTCAGTTCGCCGAAGGCGTTGGCCAGTTCGAGACCGCAGGCGTAGAGCTCGAAGCGCTCGGCGAGGCGAGGATCGTCCGGCTTGGGGCGCGACAGCGCGGCCAGCGCCAGCGGGTAATCATAAAGGATCGTCGGTGCGCCGATCCCGAGATGCGGCTCGATGCGGTCGAGAAAGATCCGGAAAAACAAGGTCTCCCAATCATCGTCCGGGTGCGGCGCAATATCGATCCGCGCTGCCGCCGCGGCGAGCAAGGCCGCATCGGGCCGTGCCGGATCGGGCGCGGTGGCCAACAGATCGACGCCGGCATGGCGCGTGAACGCCTCGGCGACGGTGAGGCGCTGCCAGGCCAGCCCCGCATCGGCGTTGCGCCCCTGCCAACGCAGCGCACCACCGCCGGCGGCAGCCTGAACGGCATGCAGCAGCCTCTCGCATTCCGCCATCAGATCGCGATAGGAGGCGCCG
>DASYUS010000504.1:0-2686 GCA_036000945.1 Allostellaceae bacterium | reverse complement strand
ATTCGGGGCCTAGCATGCTGCGGCAGCGCGCCACCGGCAAGCGGAGATGAGGACGATGTCGATGCGGGCAATTGCGATCGCGGCCTGGGTTGTCGTTTTGCTGGTCGGCATCGCGATGCCGGCCGGCGCACAGCTCTCGGCCGATCCGCAAACGCTGCCCAGGTTTGCCCAAAGCCTCGGGTTGCGGGAGGTCGATGCCTTTGTCGAAGCGGTGCAAAGCATTCGCGCCGGCAACCGCCTGCCGCCGCGCTTTGTCACCAAGGATCAGGCCAAGGCCCATGGCTGGCGCGGCGGTGGGTTGTGCTCCACATGGCCCGGGCATGTGATCGGCGGCGACAGCTTCCACAATTTCGGGGCGAAGCTCCCGGCGGCGACGGGGCGGATTTATCGCGAGGCCGATCTCGACAGCGATTGCCGCAGCCGCGGGCCAAAGCGGCTGGTGTTCTCGAACGATGGCCGCATCTACGTCACGGTCGATCACTACAACAGCTTTGTCCCGGTCCCTTGAGTACACGCGAAAGCGCGACCACGTGACGGCAATGAAAAACTGCGTTCTCGACGGTTCCCGGCTCGACGACGCGGCAGCGGTGTACCGGGCACTCGCCGAGGCGTTTCAGTTCCCCGAATATTTCGGCGACAACCCTGACGCATTGTGGGACGCGCTGGGCGATTACGGCGGCGAGCCGGTCGCGATCACCTGGCAAAACGCCGCGCGATCGGCGGAATTGCTCGGCCCGGGATTTGCCCAGATCGTTGCCGTGCTCCAGCAGGCGGCCGCCGATGGCCGCCTGACCCTGCAACTCGCGTGAGATGGGGCGCCGCCGTCCGCCGGCTGGCTGTTTTTATGAAAGCCGAGTTTCCACCCAGGCGGCGGCGTCGAAGAGCGCCTCGTCGCCAAAGCGCGGTCCGACCAGCTGGATGCCGAGCGGCAGGCCCTTGGGGCCGGTCCCCGCCGGCAATGTCACGCACGGCGTCCAGGCCAGTGTCCAGATCGAGTTGAAGCTCGGATCGCCGGTCGAGCCGAGACCTTCGGGCGCCTCGCCGGCAGCGCTCGGCGTCAGCAGCACGTCGACTTCGGAGAAGATGTCGTCGAGGTGATGCCGGAACGCCTCGGCCGTCTCGATCGCCTCGACATAGGCGGCGAGCGGCAATTCGCGTCCCTGGGTCAGCACCGTGTCGCGCAACACCCGGCTTACCAGCTCGTTGTGCTGTTCGTATTCGTAGGCGTAATTGCGCGCCGCCTCGAAATTGAAGATGCGGCGGTGATGTTCGAGGACGTTGGCGAAAGGCGCGGCAAACGATATTTCGGCGACCCGCGCTCCGGCCGAGGCCAGGCGTGACGCGGTGCGCTCGATCAGCGCCTGCGTTGCAGCATCGGCGCGCTCCCAGGCCGGGGTGCGGCAGAGGCCGACGCGCGGCGCCGCGGAGGCGGAGTCGAGCGGCCGCAGTGGCGCGGCGAGCAATGCGGCGCGCAACGGCGGCAGGTCGGCGACCTCGCGGCAGAGGATGCCGAGCGTATCGAGGTTGTGGCACTGCAATTTGATGCCGCCGCGGCTGAATTCGCCGAAGCTCGGCTTGTAGCCGACGACCCCGCAGAATGCCGCGGGACGGATCGTCGAGCCGCCGGTCTGGGTCCCGAACGCCGCCGGCACCTGGAAATCAGCGACCGCGGCGGCCGAGCCGCTCGACGAGCCGCCGGGAGTGTGGGCCGGGTTGTGCGGATGGACCGTCGCGCCGGGAAAGCGGTTGGCGAACTCGGTGGTGACCGTCTTCCCCATGATCGTGCCGCCGGCCATGCGCACCAGCGCAACGCAGGCGGCGTCGGCGAACGGGCGGTTGCCGCGATAGATCGGCGAGCCGTGTTCGGTCGGCATGTCGGCCGTGTCGATGACGTCCTTGACGCCGATCGGCAGGCCGGCAAGCACCCCCGGCCGGCTGGCGAGGTCGGCAAAGCGCGCCTGTGCCAACGCCTGCTCGGGATCGAGCCAGATCCAGGCCTTGACGGCGCTGCGCTCGGCGGCGCGGTCGAGGCAGGCGCGCATCAGCGCCTCGGCGGTCAACGTGCTGGAACCGAGCCGCGCAATCACCGCGGCGGCCGACAGGCGGTTCGCGGCGGTCATCGCCGTGCTCCCAGATGGCGCTCGACCCAGAGACCGATGTCGAGCAGCCGGGCATCGTCGTGGCGCCGCCCGACCAGCTGGACGCCGACCGGCAGCCCGTCCGGCCCATCATCGGCCGGCAGGGTCAGACACGGCATGTAAAGAACCGTCCACAAGCTGTTGAAGATGGCCGATCCTGTGCTGTCGAGCCCGCGCGGCGCCTGGCCAGGGGCAGGCAAGGTCAGGATCGCGTCGAAGCCGCCGGCCCATTCGGTCGCCGCCGCCCGGGCTCGGTCGGCACGGCGCCACGCGGTGCGGAAATCATCGAGGCTCAATTTGCGGCCGGCGGCGATCTTGCCCTGATCCAGCAGATCGCTGCTGAGCAGGCCGGCATGGCGATGCAGTTCCGGAGCATGGACGCGCGGCGCCTCGTAATAGCTGTGCCGGGACTGGATCTCGGAAATGTCGGCGCATTCAGCGGGCAATTCGCTGTCGACGATCTCGGCGCCGGCCGCCTTGAGCCGCGCCGCCGCCGCTTCAAGCACGGCTTTGCCCTCGGGCTGCGCCCGGTCCCAATGCATCGTGCG
>DASYUS010000503.1:0-5378 GCA_036000945.1 Allostellaceae bacterium | reverse complement strand
CGAGCCGGTGCCGGAACCGAAGTGCTGACAACAAAGGCTCTATCGTACCTCCGCGGCTTGTCAGGCGATGGGCAACCCCCGGCCGCGCGGGAGGGTGCCGGTGCCATGGCGCCGGCGGATGTCGTCGATGGCTGCTTCGAGGTGGCGCGGGCGGTCGAATAGGGTGGGGAGGTCGGCCTGCTCGCCATCGACGAGGCTGTCGGCACCGACGCCGATCAGGCGGAAGCGGGTGGTGGCGTCGGCCTCGCCGGCCAAGAGGTAGCGGGCGGTGCGGTAGAGCGTGTCGGCGAGCTGCGTCGGGTCGGCGAGGCGGCGGGAGCGGGTGCGCAACCGGAAATCGGCGGTCTTCAGCTTCAGCGTCACGCTGCCGGCGGCGAGCGCGCTCGCCTTGAGCCGGGCGGCGACCTTTTCGCAGAGCGGCCAGAGGTGGCGCGCCAAGGCCTCGGGATCGGCCTCGTCGCGGGCGAACGTGGTCTCGGCCGAGATTGACCGTGCCGGCCCGTCGGGGTCGACCCGGCGGTTGTCGTCGCCACGCGCGAGCTGTGCGAGGCGCCCGCCGATACGGCCGTAGCGCCGCGCCATTTCAACGGGATCGAGCGCGCGCAACTGACCGATCCGCATGATGCCGTCGGCGGCGAGTCGGCGCTGCATTGCGCCGCCGACCCCCCACAACCAACCGACCGGCTTGTCGGCGAGGAAGGCAACCGCCTCGCCCCGGCCGATCACCGCGAAGCCGCGCGGCTTGTCGAGGTCAGAGGCAAGCTTGGCGAGAAACTTGTTGTAGCTGAGCCCGATCGACACGGAGATGCCGAGCGAATTGTCGATGCGCCGCGCCAGCGCCGCCAGGAGTTGTGCCGGGACGGCGCGGTGCAGCGCCGCGGTGCCGCTGAGATCGAGAAACGCCTCGTCGATCGACAAGGGCTCGACGAGCGGCGTGAGGCGCTGCATCTCGGCCCGCACCGCACGGCCGATTTCGCGGTATTTCGCCATCTCCGGGCGGATCACCGTCGCATCGGGGCAGAGCTCCAGGGCCTTGAACATCGGCATCGCCGAACGCACGCCGTAAAGCCGCGCGACATAGCAGCAGGCGAGGACGACGCCGCGCGCGCCGCCGCCGACAATGACCGGCAGCTCGGCCAGCTCCGGCCGGTCGCGTTTTTCGACGGTCGCGTAAAAGGCGTCGCAATCGAGATGGGCGATTGCCAGATCGGCCAGTTCGTCATGCGCGAGGAGCCGCGGCGAGCCGCAGTCGGGACAGCGTTCCGGCGCGGCCGGCGGCCTCGCCAGGGTGGCGCAGTCGCGACACATCGTCACGGTCATCCTGGGGCCTCTGGGGGCCACAGCCAGGCGGCCCCGCGGAGCCCGCTGGCATCGCCGTGCCGCGGTGGCAACAGGCGGGTGACGACAGTGTCTGAGAAAATGTGGCGGCCCCAGCGGCGCGGCACCGCGTCATAGAGATACGTGAGGGCCGAGAGGCCGCCGCCGAGGACGATCGCGTCGGGGTCGATCAGGTTGATGACGGCGCCAAGGGCGCGGGCGAGCCGATCGGCGTAACGGTCGAGCGCTGCCAGGCAGTTGGAATCGCCGGCGGCGGCGCCGGCGGCGATCTGCGGTCCGGCGAGGTCTTGGCCGCTGTGGCGGCGGTGGTCGGCGGTGAGGCCCGGCCCGGACAGAAACGTCTCGATGCAGCCCGAACGGCCGCAATAGCAGGCCGGTCCCGGGATTTCGTCCGGCTGCGGCGCGGGCAGCGGATTGTGGCCCCATTCGCCGGCGATCGCGTTGGCGCCGGCCAGCAGATGTCCGCCGATGACGAGACCACCGCCGACCCCGGTGCCGAGGATGACGCCGAACACCGTGCGACAGCCGGTTGCTGCGCCATCGCTGGCCTCCGACAAGGCGAAGCAGTTGGCGTCGTTGGCGAACCGCACCGGGCGGCCAAGGGCGGCCTCGGTATCGCGGCCGAGCGGGCGATGATTGAGCCAGGTCGAGTTGGCGTTCTTGACCAGCCCCGTGGTGGCGACAATGGTGCCGGGGATGCCGACCCCGACCGAGGCCTCGGCACCGATCTCGCCCTCGATCACCGCGACGAGGTCGGCCAGCGCCGCGATCGTGCCATGGTAGTCGCCTGCCGGCGTGGCGATTCGTCGGCGCGCCCGGATCTCGCCGTCACCGTCGATGGCAGCCGCTTCGATCTTGGTGCCGCCGAGATCGATGCCGACGCGAAATGCCTTGCCCATCGTTCCGTACTCGCGGGATCGCGCCGATTTGGCCGCACCCAGCCGCCACGCGCGACCACAGGATGCCGGATTCGCCTGTTTGCGGCACCGATCTTTGCGCGAGTCCGGGCCAGCCATTTTAGCGTCATCCCGCCCAATGGTTAGCAATTCTTAAACCAGATTGCCTACAATGGCAGGTATGGGATTGCGAGCGCCCGGCGGGTTATGGGGCTTCGGCGCAGCGACGGAGTAAGCGCGATCCGCAGCACTTGCTAGGGCCAGGCGAGAATGATGCTCGAAGCCATGAGACCGGACGGCAATCCTGGCCAGCAGCTGGCTAAGAAGGTGTTGATCGTCGAGGACAATGACCTCAACATGAAGCTGTTCAACGACCTTCTCGAAGCGCACGGCTATTCGACGCTGCAGACCAAGGACGGGGTGGAGGCGCTCCGGATGGCGCGGCAGCATCGCCCCGACCTGATCCTGATGGATATACAACTGCCGGAAGTATCGGGGCTTGAGGTTACCAAATGGCTGAAGGAGGACGATGACCTGCGGAGCATCCCGGTGATCGCGGTGACCGCCTTTGCGATGAAGGGCGATGAGGAAAAAATCCGCCGCGGCGGCTGCGAGGCCTATATTGCCAAGCCGATTTCGGTGGTGAGCTTCATGCGCACCGTCGAGCGCTTTCTCCCCTGACGATGGGGTATCCAGCGAATGACCGCCCGCATTCTGGTCGTCGACGACGTCGAGCTAAACGTCAAGCTGCTGGAAGCCAAGCTCGCCGGCGAGTATTTCGAGGTCTTGGCCGCTGCTGACGGCGCGGGTGCGCTCGAGGTCGCCGACCTCGAGTTGCCCGACATCATCCTGCTCGACGTGATGATGCCGCGGATGGACGGGTTCGAGGTGTGTCGCCGGCTGAAGGCAAACCCGCGCACGGCCGACATCCCGGTCGTGATGGTGACGGCGCTGTCGGATGTCTCCGACCGCTTGCGCGGTCTGGAGGCGGGCGCCGACGATTTCCTGACCAAGCCGGTGAGCGATATCGCCCTGTTTGCCCGCGTTCGCTCGCTGGTGCGGCTGCGTCGGATGATGGTCGAGCTGCGGTTGCGGGAGGAGGTTTGCGGCCGCTTCAGCAGCACTGACACGACCGACGATGCCGCCACGGAGGTCAATGTCGCGCGCATCCTCTTGATCGAAGGACAGGGGTTCGCGGCGTCGCGGATCGTCAATACGCTGACGCCGGTGGCTGCCTCTGTGCTGCACGCGTCGACCTGCGCCGAGGCGCAGACCCTGCTCGATGATTCGGTCGAGCTGGTCATTGCCAATTTGTCGATGCCGGACGGCGATCCGCTGCGTCTGGTCTCGCAGTGGCGGGCGACCGAGAGTTTGCGCCAGCTGCCGATCCTCTTGATGGCCGACGACGACGAGCTGGCGCGCCTCGCCAAAGGCCTCGATCTCGGCGCCAACGACTACCTGATCCGGCCGGTCGATCGCAACGAGCTGTTGGCCCGGGTGCGCACCCAGATCCGCCGCAAGCACCTGCAGGAGCGGCTGCGGCAGAACTACCAGCGTAGCCTGTCGCTGGCTTTGACCGACGAACTGACCGGCCTCTACAACCGCCGCTACCTCTTTGCCCATCTGAACGAGGTGCTGGGGCAGATGGCGGATAGCGGCAGCGAGACCGCGCTGATGCTTTTCGACATCGATCATTTCAAGCGGGTCAACGACCAGTACGGCCATCCCGCGGGGGATGAGGTCTTGCGCGAGCTCGCCAGCCGGGCGATGCGCCAGGTGCGCAGCGTCGACCTGGTCGGCCGCCTCGGCGGCGAGGAATTTGTCGTGGTGATGCCCGAAACCAGCCTCGCCGGCGCAGCTGCCGTTGCCGAGCGGCTGCGCAGCGCAGTGGCGGGCGAGCCCTTTGTCCTTCGCGAAAGCGGCGAGCGGCTGCCGGTCACGGTCAGCGTCGGGATTGCCGTCACCGGGGACGAAAAAGAAAGCATGGAAGTCTTGCTGAAGCGTGCCGACGACGCGCTCTACGCCGCCAAGAACGCCGGGCGCAACCGGGTCTTCGCGTTCACCACCCGGGAAGAACCGGCAGCACAGCCGATCGCCGTCGCCTCCTGAGCCGCTGCAGTCATCCAGTTACCCAACATCCAATAGCATTCCCGGCGAAAGCCGGGATCTACCGATCCGCTTCCGAGATGACGACGAGTGGCTCCCGGCTTGCGCCGGGAATGCGGATTTTTGGTGGAGTCGGGCCCCGGCGCGCTACTTGATCTTCGCTTCCTTGAAGATGACGTGCTTGCGGGCGACAGGATCGAACTTCTTCAGCTCGAGCTTGTTGGTTTTCGTCCGCGGGTTCTTTTTCGTGACATAGAAAAACCCGGTATCAGCGCTGCTGACGAGCTTGATGAGGACGGTTGCGGTTTTTGCCATCGACGGCCTCGCGAGGTTCGAATTTCAGCGCGAACGGGAAGATAGCGCGCGATCGACATCTGTCAAGGCAGGCTCCGGCCCGCCACTGCCGGTCGCGTTCTCGGCGATCCGGGTGGCGAGCGGCAACGCATTGACCGCCTGGCTGTAGACCTTGGGGTCGGCGAGGATGCGCTCGGCGAGCTTCAGGTCGATGGCCGGGCGCGTGTGAACCGGTGGACAGGAGCGCCGCAGCGCGGTCCAACCGGGCTCGTCGAGCGCGGCGCGCGGACGCAGCGCCAGCCCGGCGCCGGGCCCGGCCGCGGCAATCCGCTGCAAGCCGTCTGCCAACCCGCTCGCGTCGTCGCGCAGATCGGCGGTGCACAACGTCGGCACCACACCGTGCACTTGGAGATGATAGCCCGACGGGGCGACGAGCCTGGCCCAGGTAACGATCAGCTCGCCATCGTTCGGCAGGCGCAGCACCGTCTGTACGGTGCCCTTGCCGTAGGAGGAAGTGCCGATGACGACGGCGCGGCCGACATCCTGAAGCGCGGCCGCCACGATCTCAGACGCCGAGGCGGAGCCGCCGTTGATCAGTACCGCGATCGGCAGTTGCGGCGCGATGCTGTCTCCCGCTGCGGTGAACTGCTGTTGGCTGGCCGGGTGGCGCCCGACGGCCGAGACGAGCGGGCCCTTGCTGATGAACAGGTTGGCGAGGCTCACCGCCTGGTCGAGCAGGCCGCC
>DASYUS010000502.1:0-2390 GCA_036000945.1 Allostellaceae bacterium | reverse complement strand
GTAGAGCGGGTCGCGGGTTTCCGGCCAGACCAGGGTCAGGAGGCTGACGAGCTCGGCATTGTCGTAGAGCATCTTCTCGAAATGCGGCACCAGCCAATGCGAGTCGGTAGCATAGCGGGCGTAGCCGCCGCCGAGATGGTCGTAGATGCCGCCTTGGCTGATCGTCGTGAGGGTGCGCAGCACGGCCTCGCGATAGGGTTCGAGCCGGGTGCGCTTCCAGCCGCGCCACAGCAGCTCGAAGATCCCGCATTGCGGGAATTTTGGTGCGGTGCCGATGCCGCCGTTGAGCGGATCGACCTCGCGCAACAGCCGTTCGGCGATGGCGTCGAGCAGCCCGGATGAAATCTCCGGTGCGCCGTCGCCGCCGGCCTGTGGCTCCCCGAGCCGGGTCAACCCCTCGCGGACCGCGGCGACGTTTTTCAGCACCGTGTCGCGCTGGCCACGATAGGCGTCGGCGATTGCGGCGAGGATTTGCGGGAAGCCGGGCCGACCCCAGCGCGGCTCGGGCGGGAAATAGGTGCCGCCCCAGAACGGCTCGGCATTCGGCGTCAGGAACATCGTCAGCGGCCAGCCGCCCTGCTCCCCCATCAGATGGAGCGCATTCATGTAGATCGCGTCGATGTCGGGACGCTCCTCGCGGTCGACCTTGATGTTGACGAAATGCTCGTTCATCTGCGCCGCGATCGCCGGGTTCTCGAAGCTCTCGTGCGCCATCACATGGCACCAGTGGCAGGCGGCGTAGCCGACCGACAGCAGGATCGGCTTGTCTTCAGCCTTGGCGGCGGCGAGCGTCTCGGCATTCCAGGCCTGCCAGTGGACCGGGTTGTCCTTGTGCTGCAGCAGGTAGGGGCTGGTTTCCTCGCCGAGGCGATTCCTGTCCATGCTCAATCCCATGCTGATTTCCCCATGTCCAATTCCAGGGGGCGGGTTGCGCCCGGACCGGTTGCGGCGGGCGGCGTGACCGGGTAGGGTCTCGGCGCCATCTTAGACACAGAACGGCGGATTGCGTCACCCGCTCCGCCCGACAACAGCGGAGATCCTTATGAGTGATGCGCCCGCCGACCCGCGGCTGTTCTATTTGCGCCACATCTTTCTGTGCAACAACGTGCGCCCCGAGGGCCATCCGCGCGGCTGCTGCATGGCGCGCGCCGAGGCGGCCGGCGGCTTCGACAAGCTGCGCGGCTATGCGCGCGAGAAGGCGCGTCAGATGGGCATCGAGAATGTCCGCTTCAACGCCGCGGGCTGCCTCGACCGCTGCGAGTTCGGCCCGAACATGGTGATCTACCCGGAGGGCGTCTGGTACCGCTACGAGTCGCAGGCGGACATCGACGAGATCCTCGAGACCCACCTGAAGAACGGAGGCCGCGTGCAGCGGCTGATGCTGCAGCCCGAGCAGCTGCCGCCGAAGCACTGACTTTCAAAAAAACATCGGCGCCCCGTGGCCGGGCTTCACCGGGCCACCCACGTCTTACGGCGAAGACGTGGGTGCCCGGGTCAAGCCCGGGCAAGGGGGATTGTTGGCGGATGCCGGCGGAAGCGATACGGTCTACGCCCCGGCGACGGCGCCGGGGCGGGCGGCGATCGCGATCGTGCGGATGTCGGGGCCAGAGGCTGGCCCGGCGCTTGATGCGCTGATCGGAAAACGACCGCCGCCGCGAATGGCGCGCCACGTGCGGGTGCGCGATCCCAAGAGCGGCGAAGCGCTCGACGACGGCTTGGCGCTGTGGTTTCCGGGGCCCGGCAGCGTCACCGGCGAGGATGTCGCCGAATTGCACCTGCACGGCAGCCGCGCCGTCCTCGCCGCCGTGATGGCGGGGCTGCACGGGGAGGGGCTGCGCCTCGCCGAACCGGGCGAATTCACCCGCCGCGCCTTTCTCAACGGCAAGCTCGACCTCGTCCAGGCCGAGGCGGTGGCCGACATCGCCGCGGCCGAGACCGAGGCCCAGCGGCGCCAGGCGTTGCGCCAGCTCGACGGCCATCTCGGCGGGCTCTATCGCGGCTGGAGCGACCGGCTGTTGCGTCTCCTCGCCCATCTTGAAGCGGCGATCGATTTTCCCGACGAGGATCTGCCGCCAGAGATCGAGGCGCGGGTGGCTGGCGAGAGCGTGACGCTCGCCGGCGAGATCGCCGCCCATCTCGCCGACGGCCATCGCGGCGAGCGGCTGCGCGACGGCATCGCGGTGGCGATCTTGGGGCCGCCCAACGCCGGCAAATCGAGCCTCCTCAACCAGCTCGCTCGGCGCGAGGCGGCGATCACCTCGCCGATCGCCGGGACGACGCGCGACGTCATCGAGGTGGCGATCGACCTGGCCGGCTACCCCGTCGTGCTGGCCGACACCGCGGGCCTGCGCGACAGCGCCGACCAGGTCGAGCAGGAGGGGCTGCGCCGC
>DASYUS010000501.1:0-3264 GCA_036000945.1 Allostellaceae bacterium | reverse complement strand
CGTTTCCTTCAGGTTGGATCGATCTACCGCGGCGCGGCGGCAGAGGGGTGGAACAGCAGCTCGCCCTTGAGCCGGAACGCGCCGATCGCCTTCTGTCCCTCCGCCGACACCAGCCATTCGGCAAATCGATGCCCTTCGGCGAGCTTGGCATGCGCATGTTTCGCCGGGTTGAGCTCGATCACGTCGTAGCGGTTGATCAGCTGCGAATCGCCCTCGATGGTGACGATGAGGGGGCCCTTGTTCTTGAAGCTCAGCCAGGTGCCGCGGTCGGAGAGCGTATAGGCGGGCATCGCCGCGGCGGTGTTGAGCGCCTGCCCCATGCCGCCGCCGATGTCGCGATACCAGCTCCCCGCGCCGCTCTTCGGGTCGATCCCGGCCGCTTTCCATAGGCGCCGCTCGAGCGCGTTGGTGCCGCTGCGGTCGCCGCGCGAAACGAAAGCGGCCTTCGCCTTGGCGATCGCGGTGAAGGCGGCCACCGCATCGTTGCCGCCCTTGACATAGGCGGGGTCGTCCTGCGGCCCGACGACGATGAAGTCGTTCCACGCGATCTGCCGGCGGGTGGTGCCGTTCCCGTCATCGATGAATTTCTGTTCCGCCTCGGGATCGTGAACGAGGACAATATCGGCATCGCCGCGCCGCGCCGTGTCCAGCGCCTGCCCGGTTCCCAGCGCCAGGACGCGGACGGCGATGCCGGTCGCCTGTGTGAAAGCCGGCAGGACGGCGGCGAGCAGCCCCGAATTCTCGACCGATGTCGTCGAGGCGAGGGTGATCGTCGTTGGCTGCGCGGCTGCCGGGTTGACCACGGGCCGAGACCCGGTAGCGAGCAGCGCGGCGAGCGTGGCAACGAGCACGCGAAACACGAATCCTCCCGGTGGTCACCAGGTCGGACGGCCGGCGAAGGCGAAAGCGGCGGCGCTGATCATCACCGTCAGCCCGATCAGTACGAGGCCGAGGCCGAGCGCCAGCGGTAGGTCGCCCCTGCTGGTCTCGAGCACGACGGCGGTCGTCATCGTCCGGGTGTAGCCGGCGATGTTGCCGCCGACAACGAGGATTGCGCCGACTTCCGAGACCGTTCGTCCGAAGCCGGCGAGCACAGCGGTCAGCATGTTGAGCCGGCCCATCGCAATCAGTACCGGCACCGCGCGCCATTTGCTGGCGCCCAGGTCCATCAACGCATCGCCGTACTCGGCCCACAAATCTTCGGCCGCGCGATGGGTGAGCGCTGTGACGATCGGGAAGGCAAGAATCGCCTGGGCGACGACCATCGCCGCCGGGGTGAACAGGAGGCCCAGCCAGCCGAGCGGCCCGGAATGCGACAGCATCAGATAGAGCGCTAGCCCAACCACCGCCGGCGGCAAGCCGAGCAGCGCATTGACGACGACGATCAGTGTCCGGCGCCCGGGAAAGCGCCAGATCGCGAGCATGGCGCCGCACGGCAGACCGAGCATCGCCGCCGCCGCGGTCGCCGACAGGCTGACCGCAAGCGACAGGCGAATGATCGGCCACAGATCCGGGCTGGCGAACGCCGCCGACAACATGGTGCATCCCTACCGGCGGCTCGCCGCCGCGGCTACACTCGCCGAGAGTGCCCGCTCCGGCAAGGCCTGTCGGCCGGCGGGCCCCGACGCCAGTCTTGACGGGGCGCCGCGGGATCGCGATATTCGCGCTATGAGCGACCGGTGCATCCGCACGACGACCACCACCCCCTGCGTCGGGATACCGGGAGGTCGCGCGCGCTGATCTGGCAGCATAGCTCGAACCCGAGGGACCCCGCCGGCGACGGACGGGGTTTTTTGTTGACCGCAGCGCCCCGTCCGACGGCACTATTCGACGGAGCAAAGGCACAATGACCGATAATCCCAAAGATATCGCGAGTTCGCCGACCCCATTGGCGTCGCCCCGACCACGATTGACTGTGACCTTGCCGGACGGCAGCCGCCGCGAGTTTCCCGGCGCGATCACCGGCGCCGAGCTTGCCGCGTCGATTGGGCCCGGCCTTGCGAAGGCTGCGCTGGCGCTGAAGATCGATGGGCGGCCGCGCGACCTCGCGGCAAGCATCGACCACGACGCGCAGGCGGCGATCATCACCCGCGAGATGCCCGAGGGGCTGGAGATCCTGCGCCACGACGCCGCACACGTCATGGCCGAGGCGGTGAAGGAGCTCTATCCCGACACCCAGGTCACCTTCGGCCCGGCGACCGAAACCGGTTTTTACTACGATTTCGCCCGCGACGAACCGTTCACCCCCGACGACCTCGCGCGCATCGAAGAGCGCATGCGCGAGATCGTCCGGCGCGACGAGAAGATTACCCGCGAGGTTTGGGACCGCGACCGCGCGGTCGCCTTTTTCAGCGGCATCGGCGAGCGCTACAAGGCCGAATACATCGGCGAGATCCCGGCCGGGGAGGAGATCAGCCTCTATCGCCAGGGCGAGTTCGTCGATCTGTGCGTCGGGCCGCATCTGCCCTCGACCGGCCGTCTCGGGCAGGCCTTCAAGCTGATGAACGTGGCCGGCGCCTATTGGCGCGGCGACCCAAACAACGCGCAGTTGCAGCGCGTCTACGGCACCGCTTGGCCGAGCCAGAAGGAGCTCGACCAGTATCTCTTCCGCCTCGCGGAGGCCGAGCGCCGCGACCACCGCAAATTGGGCCGCGAGCTCGACCTGTTTCATTTGCAGGAGGAGGCGGTCGGCAGCGTCTTCTGGCACCCAAAGGGCTGGAAGCTCTACCGTATCATCGAGGACTACATGCGCCGCCGCCTCGATGCCGCCGGCTATCTCGAAGTCAGGGGACCGACGCTGCTCGACCGCAGCCTGTGGCAGACCACCGGCCACTGGGAGAATTTCCGCGAGAACATGTTCATCGCCGAAAGCCGCGACGAACGGATGCTCGCGGTCAAGCCGATGAATTGCCCGGGCCACGTCCTCATTTTCGGCAACCGGCTGCGCAGCTACCGCGAGCTGCCGCTGCGGCTTGCCGAGTTCGGCAGCTGCCACCGCAACGAGCCGTCGGGCGCGCTGCACGGTATCATGCGGGTGCGCGGCTTCACCCAGGACGACGCGCACATCTTCTGCAACGAGGACCAGGTGACTGCGGAGGCGATTGCGTTCTGCCGGCTGCTGCTGTCGATCTACCGCGATTTCGGCTTCGACGACGTGGCGATCAAGTTCGCCGACCGGCCGCCGGCGCGGGTCGGCAGCGATGCGGTGTGGGACCGCGCCGAGCACGACCTCAAGGCCGCCGTCGAAGCGGCCGGCCTCACCTA
>DASYUS010000500.1:0-8422 GCA_036000945.1 Allostellaceae bacterium | reverse complement strand
CCCACGCCGGTCGATAACGGTCATCCCGATCGTCAGCGGGCTCTGTGTCTCGATCGCGACATGGGCCTCGCGCCAGCCGAACAGATCGGGGGCAAGCAGATAGGCGATGACGCAGGGGTCGTGCATCGCCATCGGCGGCCGGCCGAGGGCGCGGCGCGGGCCGAGCAGCCCGGCGGCGGCCTCACCGCAGCGCGTAGCGAGAGTGCGGATCGGTGCGATGCGCTCCACTGTGCTGCGCACCTGTTCGGTGACGTCGAGCGGCACCATCGTGATCGGGAGGCCGGCGTCGAACACCAGCGCCGCGGCGTGCGGGTCGGCGTGGATGTTGAACTCGGCGGCCGGCGTAACGTTGCCGTGCGAGCCGCCCCCCATGATCACCAGCTCGGCGACGGCGGCGGCGATCTCCGGCGCCATCACGAGGGCAGCCGCGATGTTGGTCAGCGGCCCCAACGCGCACAGGGTGATGCTGTGCGGTTCGGCCCGGCGCAATGTGTCGACCAGCCAGGCGACGCCGTGCTCGGGCCGCACCGGCAATGCCGGCGCCGGCAGGATGAGATCGCCGAGGCCACCGGCGCCGTGGGCAGTCTCGGCATCGACCCGGTTGCGGCCGAGCGGCCGCGGGCAGCCGGCGTAGACCGCGATGTCGGACCGCCCGGCCAGCTCGACGATGCGGCGCGCATTGCGCGCGGTTGCCGCAAGCGGCAGGTTGCCGGCAACCGCGACAAGGCCGCGCACGTCGAGTTCCGGCGACGCCAGCGCGAGGAGGATCGCGACCGCGTCGTCGATCCCCGGATCGGTGTCGATGATGATCGGGCGCGGCATGGCGGGGCGGCTTCCTCACAGATACCGGTCAAGTGATCCTAGCAAAGCATCGTCGCGCGCCCCAATTTTGTGGCAGATCCCGCGGGCGCCGGCTTGGGCTTGCCCCTGCGGCAAGACGCGTGCTAGGCACAAAAGACAGCGTTGAACCTCGAGGAGAAGACGCAACGCCATGACCTATGTCGTCACCGAAGCCTGCATCCGTTGCAAATTAATGGATTGCGTCGAGGTATGCCCGGTCGATTGCTTCTATGAGGGCGCGAACATGCTCGTCATCCATCCCGACGAGTGCATCGATTGCGGGGTATGCGAGCCCGAATGCCCGGTCGAAGCGATCATTCCGGACAGCGAGACCGCGGCGGAGCGGTGGCTGGAGCTCAATCGCGATTACGCCGCTTCCTGGCCCAACATCACCCGCAAGAAGCCGCCTCCGGAAGACGCCGACGAGTGGCGCGGGGTCGACGGCAAGTACGAGAAATTTTTCGATCCCAACCCCGGCGGTCGCTAGCCGCGCTCGACCGGGCCGGCATCGGCCCGGCCGCCTGCGGGGCGAGCATGGCTGACCTGCTGGTTCGGCCGGGCATTTTGTGGTAGGCTGCCGGCCGGTGCTATTGACGCCTTCCCCCTCGGCTTCGCGCTCCCATTGAGGTGTGGACGGTCGCCTCGCAATCGGCGGCCGCAGCGTGCGTCCTACCAGCACCTCGTCGGGTCGGTTGTGCGAGAGAGAATATGACGCTTGAGAAGGTGCCCTTCGCCGCAGGCGATCTCGTGGTCTACCCCACCCATGGCGTAGGCAAGATCACTGCCATCGAGATCCAGGAAATCGCCGGGTACACGCTCAACGTGTTTGTCGTGACCTTCGACAAGGACCGCATGACGCTGCGGGTCCCGCTGGGCAAGGCCAAGGTATCGGGATTGCGCAAGCTGTCGAGCCGCAAGGAGATGGATGCCGCGCTCGCCAAGCTGCGCGGCCGCTCGCGGGCCAAGCGGACGATGTGGAGCCGGCGGGCGCAGGAATACCAAGCCAAGATCGCGTCGGGTGATCCGGCCTCGATCGCCGAGGTCGTGCGCGACCTGTTCCGCAACAGCAGCCAGCCCGAGCAGTCCTACAGCGAGCGGCAGATCTACCAGGCGGCGCTCGATCGCTTCGTGCGCGAGTATGCCGCAGTCGAGCGGATCGACGAGACGACCGCGACGCAGCGCATCGAGCAGCTGCTGGCGGCCTGACCGGCCGCACGGGCGACACGGCGCCGCGCGGGAGCGCGGGAGTGCAGCGGCGCACGGACAGCGAAAAATTCGCTCGATTGCGCCAAGCTCGGCGGATCTGGGCCGTCGCCGCCATCCATGCCGAGGCTGAGCGGCTGCGGCGCCTGCATGACCGCATCGCCGGGCGGCTCGAAGACGGCGACCGGATCGTCTATCTCGGCAATTATTGCGGCTGGGGCGGCGCGGTCGCGGCGACGATCGAGGAACTGCTCGATTTCCGCTGCCGGGTGATGGCGCGGCCACACGGTTTTGCTTGCGACGTCGTCTTCCTGCGCGGCGCGCAGGAGGAGATGTGGCAGAAGCTGCTGCAGCTGCAATTCGCCCCCAATCCCGGCGAGGTTCTGGCCTGGATGGTGCGCGAAGGGGTCGAGCGGACGGTGCGCGCTTATGGCGGGGAGCTGCGGCACGGCTTTGCGGCAAGCCGCGACGGGCCGCGGACGATCACCCGATGGACAAGCGCGTTGCGCGATGCGATGAACGCGGCACCCGGCCATACCGCGCTGTTCGGCCGCCTGCGCCATGCCGCGGTGAGTGACGACAATCAGCTGCTGTTTGTCCATGCCGGGGTCGATGCGTCGCGCCCGCTTGCCGGCCAGGGCGACGCCTTCTGGTGGGGCGGTCGCGACATTCTCGATCTGGCCGCGCCGTTCGGCGGCTTTCGCCGCGTCGTTCGCGGCTTCGACCGGCAGCGGCGCGGTCTCGTCGAGGGCGAATTCGCCGTCTCGCTCGATGCCGGCGCCGGTCGCGGCGGCCGGCTGCTCGCCGCCGCGTTCTCCCCGGCCGGCGCAGTGCTGGACGTCGTCGAGGCCTGAGGCGGCGGGTCAGACCGCCGTGTAGCCGCCGTCGACGAGGAGGTCGCTGCCGGTGACAAAGCTCGCCGCATCGCTGGCGAGAAAGACCGCGGCGCCGGCAATCTCGGCCGGCCGGCCGAGCCGCCCGGTAAGGTGTTTCTGGCCCAGCGTCCGGTTTGCCGCCTCGAACGAGTTGTAGCGGCGCAGCGTGCGCTGGGT
The DNA here is from genome assembly GCA_036000945.1 of Allostellaceae bacterium. GTDB lineage: Bacteria > Pseudomonadota > Alphaproteobacteria > ATCC43930 > CGMCC-115725 > DATARH01. Next base: position 5,327 of record DASYUS010000500.1, on the reverse strand, counting down.
CTCGACAGCACCGGGGGACAGGGTGTTGACGCGGACGTTTTGCGCCGCGTGGTCGATCGCGACGACTTTGGCGAGCTGGATCAACGCCCCCTTGGTCGCGCAATAAGCGGCGCGCCCGGCGCTGCCGACCCGCCCCAGCTGCGAGGCAATATAGATGATCGAACCGCCGCCGCCGGCGATCATGTGCGGCAGCACGGCCTTGCTCAGCAGGAAGGCGCCGGTCAGGTTGATGTCGAGGACCTGGCGCCATTCGGCAAGGCTCGTTTCGATCAGCGTGCCGCCGGCGTCGTGCGGCGCGGCGCCGCTGACCAAAATGTCGAGCCGCCCGAACGCCGCATGCGCGGCATCGACGCAGCCCTGCACCTGATCCGGATCGGCGACGTCACAGGTCTGGGCCAATGCCCGCCTTCCAGCCGCCTCGACGAGCCGGGCGGTCTCCGTCGCGGCGACGCCGTTGATGTCGACGCAGGCGACATCGGCGCCCTCCCGGGCGTAGGCCACCGCGATCGCCCGGCAAATGCCGCCGCCTGCGCCGGTGATCAGCGCCGCCTTTCCGGCCAGCTGCATCGCGCCCCCTCCGCCTACAGCATCACCGTGCCGCCATCGACAGCGATCGTCTGCCCGGTGACGAAGCCGCTGGCGTCCGACACCAGCCAGATCACCGTGCCGACAAGGTCCTCCGGCACCAGGTTGCGCTGGATCGTCTGGCCCGCCTTGATCGTCTCCAATGCCCGGTCGAGCCGGCCGCCGAAAAACTCGCGGGTGCCCTCGGTGATCACCGCGCTCGGCGCCAGCGCGTTGACGCGGATGCGGTCGCGCCCGAGTTCGCGGGCGAGCCCCCGGGTCAACCCGATCACCGCCGCCTTCGAGGTCGTGTAGTGCAGGCCGTACGGCATGCCGTAGGTCGCGGCGAGCGAGGCGATGTTGACGATGCTGCCGCCGCCGGCCTGTTTCATCGCCGGCACCGCTGCCTTGCAGCAGTTCCAGATGCCTTTGACGTTGACGGCCATGCAGGCGTCCCACTCCGCCTCGTCGATCGCGTCGAAACGGCCGCCGTGCAGGGCGCCGTAGAGCGCGGCATTGTTGATCAGCGCGTCGACCCGCCCGAACGCTTGAACGCCGGCCTCGACCATTGCGCGAGCGGAGCCCGGGTCAGTCACATCGAGCCGGATGGCGACTGCTTCCGAGCCGGCCTCCTTCGCCAGACCGAGCGTCTCGGCGCAGTCGTTGATGTCGCCGGCGATTACCCGCGCACCGGCAGCGGCGAGGCTGCGGGCGAATTCCTGGCCGAGGCCGCGCGCCGCTCCGGTGATCGCGACGACCTTGTCCTGCACGTCCATCGCTCGTCCCTCTCAGGCTGTGTAGGATGGGTTGAGCGGAGCGAAACCCATCCTCGGCGGCCGAGAGATGCGATGGGTTTTGCTTCGCTCAACCCATCCTACGACGCACGGTTTCTCAGAGAACCAGGTCGGTGCGCGGATCGATCAGGTGCATGTGGTTGAGGTCGGCGACCAGCCCCATCGTCTCGCCAGCATTGCGCGCCGCTGTCGGGTTGACGCGGCCACAGACCTCGACCCCGTTGACGACGAAATACACCATCGTCTCCATGCCCATCGGCTCGACGACGTCGAGTTGGATCTCGAACGGCGCGCGGCCCGGCGGCAGATCGGCGCGCGTCTCGATGATGTCCTCCGGGCGCAGACCGAAGATCAGCTCGCGTCCGGCATGCGCGCGGTAGCGTGCGGTGCGGTCTTCCGGAACCGGAAATGCCAGCTTGTCGGACAGACGGACGGACAGACCGCTGCCGTTGGCGACCAGCTGGCAGTCGAGGAAATTCATCGCCGGCGAGCCGATGAACCCGGCGACGAACCGGGTCTGTGGCGCGTGATAGACCTCGTACGGGGTGCCGATCTGCTCGATCCGGCCGGCGTTCATGACGACGACGCGGTCGGCGAGCGTCATCGCCTCGACCTGGTCGTGGGTGACGTAGACCGTCGTCGTCGTGACCTTCTGGTGCACCTTCTTGATTTCGGTGCGCATCTGCACGCGCAGCTTGGCGTCGAGGTTCGACAGCGGCTCGTCGAACAGGAAGACCTTGGGATTGCGCACGATGGCGCGACCCATCGCGACGCGCTGGCGCTGGCCGCCCGAAAGCTGCTTTGGCTGGCGCGCGAGCAGGTCGGTGATGTCGAGGATGCGCGCGGCGTTTTCGACCCGCTCCTTGATCTCGACCTTCGGGAACTTCCTGAGGCGCAGGCCGAACGACATGTTCTCGAACACGGTCATGTGCGGGTAGAGCGCGTAGTTCTGGAACACCATCGCGATGTCCCGATCCTTCGGTGGCACGTCGTTGACGAGCTGGTCGCCGATAAAGATCTCGCCCGAGGTCGCCTCTTCGAGCCCGGCAACCATCCGCAGCGTCGTCGTCTTGCCGCAGCCGGAGGGCCCGACCAGCACGACAAACTCGCGGTCGGCGATATCGAGGTCGATCCCCTGCACCGCGGGGGTCTTGTCGAACATTTTGACGATTTTACGCAGGGCGACTTGCGCCATAGCTTTCCTATCCCTCAATGCGCTAGCCGTTCGCCGAACGCCCGGCGAGGCGGTGGACCTTACCCTGGTTCGGGCAGGGTTACATCCACTCTATCGCAGCCTTGCCAAGATGCACCTATTTTGTCGCGCCGCGCCTCAGTGTTCGCTGAGCCGCAACTCGATCCGGCGGTTGCGGCGATAGGCGTCCTCGCTGTTGCCGAGGTCGAGCGGCTGCGTGTCGGCGAAACCGGCGGCAGCAAGCCGGTCAGGCGGGATGCCCTGCGCAATCGCATATTGCACGACCGAAATCGCCCGCGCCGTCGACAACTCCCAGTTCGACGGGAACTGCGCATTCCTGATCGGCCGCCGGTCGGTGTGGCCGTTGATGATCAGAACCCAGTTGATGTCTGTCGGGATCTTCGCCGAAATCTCCTTCAAGGCGGCGATCACCGGATCAAGCTGCAGTCGGGCGTCGTCGGCGAGATCGGCCTTGCCGGGGGCGAACAGCACTTCTGACTGAAACACAAAGCGGTCGCCGACGATGCGGATATCCGCGCGGTCGCCGATGATCTCGCGCAGCCGGCCGAAAAACTCGGAGCGGTAGCGGGCCAGCTCCTGCACCTTGGTGGCGAGCGCCAGATTGAGCTTGCGCCCGAGATCGGCGATCTGCGCCTGCTGGCTCTTGACCTTGGTCTCGGAGAGTTCGAGCGCTGCCGCGATCTGGGCGAGCTGCTCGCGCAAGGCGGCGATCGAGGCACTCAGCTGCTCGACCTCTTCGCGCGCGGCGCGACTCGTCTGCTGCTCGGCGGACAGCGCCTTCTCGGCCTCTTTGGCGCGGGTCGCCAGTGTTTCGCGTTCGGCGAGCGCGGCCTTGAGCTGAGCGGTGAGGCTGGCGGCGCTGGCGCGCAAATCGGCGCTGGTCGTCCGCTCGAGTGCCAGGAGGTTGGCCAGCTCGCTGACCTGCTGCTGCAGCTCTTTTAATGCCTTGTCGCGCCCGGACAGCGCGTCGGCGAGGAAAAACTGCCCGGCAGTGAACACCAGGAGGATGAAGATGATGACCATCAACAACTGCGCCAGGGCGTCGACGAAGCCCGGCCAGATGTCGATGCTGGGGCGCCGCGAGCGGCGGCTTGCCAGGGCCATTATCGGGTCCTAGAGCACGTATCGGTCAGCGGCCACCCTCCTCGGCGAGGGCGGCGATCGTGCGGGCGATCAGCCGGATCTCGCCGCGCAGCTCCTTCACGCTCTGCGCCCGGCCCTCGGCGACATCTTCGGTCAGCCGGGCCATATAGGCCTCGATGTTGCGCAGATGGGTGCGCAGGACGTCGTCCTGGCCGAGCGAGTTCTCGGCAATCGTCGCGAGGCGCACGAGCGACGGCTTCAACTCCATCTGGTTCTCGGCCAGCCGCACCATCAGTGATTGCCCTGCCTTCATGTGCTCGCCGACGATGCCGAGGCGGTCGGTGAGGCCGGCGAGCGTGGTGTTCGTGCTGATCCGGCTCTCCTCGCTGCGCGCGAGGATGTGCTGGAGATTCTCCAGGCTGTCCGCGGTCTGCTCCAGCAGCGCATGCAGATAGGCCGGCATCGAGCCGTCGCTGCCGTCGCCGAACGGTCCCGATGACAGTCGCGTATAGGTCGACAGCCACTCTTCCAGATCGTTGTAGAAGCGGTTTTGCGCCTGCCCGGCCTGCAAATCGAGAAAGCCCAAAACAAGGCTCCCGGCAAGTCCGAACAGCGATGCGCTGAAGGCGATCGCCATGCCGTGCAGCGGCGATTCCAGCCCGGTTTTGAGATCGGCGAAGGCGCGCGCGAGGTCGCTCGCCCCGACGTTGAGCGCGCCAATTACGTCGCCGACCGAGCGCACCGTTTCGAGCAGGCCGTAAAACGTCCCCAACAACCCCAGAAACACCAGGACGCCGATCAGATAGCGTGAGGTCTCGCGCGTCTCGTCGAGGCGCGAGGCGATGCCGTCAAGCAGGGTTTGCAACGAGGTCGCCGAGAGGCTGACCCGGCCGCTTTGCCGGCTGCCGAGCATGCGGGCCATCGGCGCCAGCAGGCGCGGCGCCGGCCCCGGCGGCGCGGTCAGATCCTTGTTGGCCAGGCGCTCGCGGAAGCGATCGATCCACGCGGTGGCCGGTCCGAGCAGGAAAACCTGTCGAAAGATGTAGATGATGCCGGCGATCAGGATGCCAAGGATCACGCCATTGACCGCCGGGTTGCCCAGGAACGCGCCGAGCAGCGCCCCGCTGAGCGCGTAGGCGAGCGCCGCCACCAACACCAGAAACAGCAGCATCCGCACGACGAAACGGTGCGGACCTCGCATGCGGAGCCGCTCAAGCGGCGCCAGCACGGGCTCGCGCTCAGCCATGCCGGTCGGGAAAATTCGGTGCGGTACGATCCGCCCTCGGCGGAGCTGGGTTGACGCCCGGCCGCCGGATGAGCGCAATCTCCATCGCGGCTCCCCATTCCTCTAGGTGCTGCCCGCAGCAAGCGCGCCGGTGCTGCCGACAACACCCCAAGTTAGCCGATGCCCCCGGTGGGCGACAACGAAATCTGCCGCGCGGCGCGCCCACCGGTCGCCGCTATGTCGCCGCCGGGGCGGTTCGCATCGCCTCGCGAATCAATGCCGCGAGCGGCAGATGGAGGTGGCCGTTGGCGGCGAGTATATCCCCGCCCGTCATCATCGTCTGGCCCCCGGCGAGGTCGCTGACAAACCCACCGGCCTCGCGCACCAAGAGGAGCCCCGCCGCGATGTCCCAGGGGTACAGCCCGAACTCCCAGAACCCGTCATAGCG